>JBJEFF010000001.1:0-22008 GCA_051873775.1 Allobaculum sp.
CTATTATCCCAAGGAGGACGGATACAAAATACACGTCGATTATTTGACGCTTACTATCTTTCGTTAAGATTAAACATTTTATCTGTCATTGAATAATCTTTTTGTAAAATTGGCGGGTCGGGAAATTTGTGATGGTGATCGCATTGGAGATTTCCACTAAAAAAGGCAGAGCCAAAGTGGTCTGCCATAAGTCATATCTATATATTTGTTCTGCTAATTGGATTAAGCCGCTTCCGTATCTGTAACACCTGTGCTTTCATCATCACATGAAGGAATGTCTTCTAAACCGGGTTTACTCATCTGATACTGGTGGATGAGTTCCCGGTATTCATCGAGGATTTCCTCGAGTTCCTGAAGTGTTCTGACTTTGGAGAGGCGGTCTTTGTATTCGTGGCTTTTGGGGAGGCCTTTTAAATACCAGCTCGCAAGTCCTCTCATCTGAGAGAGCGCATTGCGTTCGCTTAAATCTTCGCAGAGCAGACGGGCGTGTTTCTTGCAGGCTTCAAAGCGCTGATCGAGCTGGAACGTATGGTGTTCGCCGGTAAAGTAGTCAACGCATTCCTGGATCAGAAACGGATTGCCGATAATACCGCGCCCAATCATGACGCCATCGCATCCGGTTTCTTCCATCATGCGCACCATATCGTCGACACTGAGCACATCGCCATTTCCGATGACGGGAATGGAGACGGCTTCCTTGACTTTCTTAATCCAGCTCCAGTCTGCTTTGCCTTCATACATCTGCGAGCGGGTTCTCGCATGAAGGGTGATAGCACTGACACCGGCTTTTTCCATGGCTTTTGCCATTTCAACGCAGTTGATTGAATCGGCATCAAAGCCGAGTCTCATTTTAACGGTCACGGGTTTGGAGACACTTTTAACCAGATCAGAGATCAGGTCATAGGCATAATCGATATCTTTCATCAGATAGCTTCCGGCTTTTGCCTTAATGACTTTATTGACTGGGCAGCCCATGTTGAAATCGATAATGTCGCATTCGCTTTCCTGATCTAGAATTTTTGCGGCATGCAGGACGGATTCCTTATCATGGCCGAATAGCTGGAACGAAACGGGATGATCTTCGGGATCGCTTTTGAGCATCCGTCTTGTGCGGGTCGAATCATAGTAGAGCGCTTTATCGGAGACCATTTCATTGCACACAAGTCCAGCTCCGAACTCGCGGGCAATATGGCGGAAAGCGCGTGTGGATACTCCGGCCATCGGGGCAATGATGACGGGAGAGGGCAGTTCGATTTCGCGGATTTTAAGCGTCATGGCCATCCTGCTCTTTAGTTTCGGCTTTTTCGGTATTTTCAGTCTGTTCTGCTGGTTCGGATTTTTCTGAATCTGCAGTTTTTTCTGCTTTCTGCTGTTCTTTTTCTTTGAGAATTTCGCGAAGTTCATCCCCATCGAAGTGGTAGGTGGTATTGCAGAAATTACAGTTGACGTCGGCACCGTGATCTTCCTCGATCATTTTTTTCAGCTGCTCCGGGGCAACGGTATGCAGGACGTTTCTTGTCTTTTCGCGTGAGCAGGTACATTTGAACGCAATGTCACGGACACTCATGATCTCGGTATCGTCAAACAGATCCTCGGCAAGCTGGCGGAGCGAGCTGTCATCGTAGTCTTCGATCAGTGTACTCATCGGTTTGAGTCCGGAGAGAACGTGTTCGCAGATTGAGATTTCGGGATCGCTCGCATCCGGCATCATCTGCAGGACGAGTGCTCCGGCTGCTTTAACTTTACCGTCGGCATCGATTTTGACACCGACACTGACGGCGGTCGGGGTCTGTTCACTCAGAGTGAAGTAGTACGCAAAATCCTGTCCGATTTCACCGTTCTGCAGTTCGACGGTTCCGGACCAGTTGTCTTCCATCGAGAGATCTTTTGTGACGGTGAGAGTTCCTGGCAGTCCGATCAGGTCGCTGACCGGCCAGGAGGCCTGTTCATCACTCAACTGTCCGTTGGCGACAAAGCCGCGGACATTTCCGTTTTCATAGGCATCGACGACGATCGATCCTAATGGTCCGTCACCGAGAATATTAATCGTCAACATTTCCTTGTCACTTTTGAGCATGCTGCCCATGATTGAGCCGATGGACAGTACACGTCCTAAGGCATCCCCGGCACCATGGGATAAATCAAAACGGTCAACGGCATCCTGAACTAAATCGGTTGTGCGGTCGATATAGAAACGCACGCGGTTCGATAACGCCATTGCGATGACTAACTGATCTTTCATTGTTCATTCCTCATTTCTATACGTTTTACTTATTTCTATTCGTGTCTGATTCCAGATTTTCTGAATCAGCCTCATTATTTTCTGATTCTGTCGTATGAGAGAATTTAAATCCTTTTCGGATCGCCTTTATTATAGCGAACGACATCTCAATCTATAGGGATAACGCTTTGGGGCATCCATCGAAAAACCGCAGAACGAGTCTGCGGTCTGATCGGAATCTATTTTTTCGTTAATTCGTTTAACGCATCATCCATGGTCTGCGAATCGACAACCGGCTGTGCGGGTTCTTCAGGTTCTTCCGGTTTAGCGGGTTCCTGAGGTTCTTCGTACTGCGGCAGAGGAGGCATTTCAATCTGATCGCTGATCTGTTCTTCTGTCACATTCGGATCGGTCAGCTGACCGAAGTTTTTCAGGTTAGTGATTTCTTCGTTGGTCAGGGTTTCGTGTTCGTAGAGCTGGCTGGCGATCAGGTCGAGCAGCGCACGCTGTTCGGTCAGGATCTGCTTGCACTGGTCATGGCAGGAGTCAACGATGGAGCGGACTTCACGGTCGATTTCTGTCGCAACACCGGCAGAATAGTCGGAACCTTTATTGTAGTCACGGCCAAGGAAGACATTGCCGCTCGGATCTGCATACTGGATCGGGCCGAGTGAGGACATACCGTAGACACGGACCATGTTCTTGGCGATGGAGGTCAGCTGTTCGATATCGTTGATCGCACCGGCGGAGATTTCACCGAAGACGATTTCTTCGGCAGTACGTCCGCCAAGCAGACCGGTAATTTCAGCTAATAATTCGGATTTGCGGTGGAAGTAACGTTCTTCCTTCGGAGTCATCAGGTTGTATCCGCCTGCTTCGCCGCGCGGGATGATCGTAACTTTCTGCACGATCTTGGCATCATCGAGCATCAGACCGATGACGGCATGACCGGCTTCGTGGTAGGACACGAGCCATTTGTCTTTATCGGTGTATTTCTTCGACTTCTTCGCCGGACCCATCATGACGCGGTCGATGGCTTCGTCGAGGTTTTCCTGAGTGATTTTGGGCTGGTGATTGCGCACCGCGAGGATCGCACCTTCGTTTAAGACGTTCGCAAGATCCGCACCGGAGAAGCCCGGCGTACGTTTGGCGAGGTTTTCCAGCGAGATCATCGGGGCTAAAGGTTTATTGCGGGCATGAACTTTCAGAATTTCTTCACGGCCTTTGACATCCGGCAGCGATACGGTGATGTTGCGGTCAAAACGACCGGAACGGCGCAGAGCCGGGTCAAGAACATCCGGACGGTTTGTCGCCGCAATGACCACGATTCCGGTGTTATCGCCCATACCATCCATTTCAACGAGCAGCTGGTTCAGGGTCTGTTCACGTTCATCGTTTCCACCGCCCATGCCGGCACCGCGCTGGCGGCCGACGGCATCGATTTCATCGATAAACAGGATACACGGCGCATTTTTCTGTGCGGTCTTGAACATGTCACGTACACGGCTCGCACCGGTACCAACGAACATTTCCACGAAGTCGGAACCGGAGATGGAGAAGAATGGTACGTTCGCTTCACCGGCAACGGCTTTGGCGAGCAGGGTCTTACCTGTTCCAGGAGGCCCGACCATTAAAAGGCCTTTTGGAATATGGGCACCCATCTGGGTAAATTTCTGCGGAGTTTTCAGATAGTCAATGATTTCCTTGACTTCTTCTTTTTCTTCTTCGCATCCGGCCACGTCCTTGAAGCGGACTTTAACATCATTTTCAATGCGGGCTTTCGACTTTGAGAATTCGAAGGCTTTGTTGGCCGAGCCGCCTCCGCTCATTTTCGAAAGCAGAAAGTAAAACAGTAAGCCGATCAGCAGTAGCGGAACCACCTGACCGAGTATGGTAATCCACAGATTTCCGGTGGAAGGATCGGTTACGGTAATGGAACCGCCATCGCTTTCGAGTGTCTTGGTCAGCCATTCCATGTTTTCATCGGTGTTCGGAATGATGACACTGTAGCTCTGGGTACGGCCGTTCACCTGGTAAGTTCCTTCGGCTTTGATAATCGTGGAGGAAATATTTAATGAGGAGTCTTTAAAATCTGCTTCTTCTGCAATCTTCTGGAACTGGGTGTAGTTCAGCCGGCTGACGGATCCCTGAGTGGAGAACATCAGCAGGGAGGCTAAAATAATGATGATAAACAGAGTGGGCAGATAATTCAGCCATTTTTTCATCTAAATCCCTTTCTAAAACGGTTTGTAAAACTGTTCATTCTATTCATAAATTTCGTTTTTCAGTACTCCGATATATGGCAGATTGCGGTAGCACTGGTTGTAGTCAAGACCATAGCCGACAACGAATTCATCAGGAATCGTAAAGCCTAAAAAGTCAGCCTGAATATCGACAACGCGGCGGTCCGGTTTGTCGAGTAGCGCAACGACTTTAACATCTTCGGCACCTTTGTTGTAGAACAGTTTCTTGACTTCTTTAAGCGTACGGCCGGTATCGACGATATCTTCAACGATGAGGACGTTTTTACCGCGGCTCGATAAGTCGAGGTCTTTATTGATGCGGACATCCCCGACCGACTGGGTTCCCTGATAGGAAGAAACGGAGATAAAGTCGATTTCAATCGGATGTCTGAAATATTTAATTAATTCCGCCATGAACGGAACGCTGCCTTTTAATAAGCCGACAACGAGCGGCTGAATGTGGCGTTCTTCATAGTCTTTTTCAATTTCTGCGGCAAGTTCTTTACATCTTGTTTCGATCTCGTCTTCGGTAAATAAAACGTGATCGATATCTTCACTGATGATTTTTGACATGGTCTTTTCCTCTGTATATTCTAAAAACTTCTTTTTGGTTATACCGGTAATTCTAACATATAAAAGCGCAGACTTTCCATAAAATGAAACGGATCGCACCCCGCACGATCCGCAAAGAATACACCTTTGCCGGATTCGATCACCGCATGGAAAGGACGCCGGACTTTCGGGATCTTCCGGTCGATGAAAAGGCGGCTGATTTTCTTGGTGCCAAAGCGCTGCACGAGCCGGTCACCGGCTTCCGGCTGGCGTATGATCAGGGGAAACTCTTCCTCAGTCACCGCAAACCCTTCAATTTTCTTTCCGGTATCACAGAGTTTAAAACAGCAGTAGCCCACATGATCTGCGCAGAGTCTTTCAAGATGAGGAAGGGAATCGATATAGAACGGAATCCATGTTGCGGGTAACAGGACAAACTGATTCTCGACAATCTGAATATTCCACTCTCCTAAACTCTGAAAGGATTCATGATGCAGTTTATCCGCAAGATCAAGCATGGCTTTTCGTGAGTGGTGAACATGCATCTTTGTATAGAGAAGCGCTTCAAGAATCAGCCAGTTCTGAGAATCTTCAAGTATTTTTCCGGCATTATTTTCCCTGAGCAGTGATTCGATATGAGTACGGGTCTGCTCAAGTTTTCTCTGATCTTCTGCCAGTTCTTCCAGCCATATTTTTTTCTGGTCGGCTGTTGCGGGTTCGATGGTCTGATGGCGGATCTGATTCCGGGTATAGTCATCAGAGAGATTACTTTCATCAATACCATACGAAACCTCATGTTCATCACACCATTGCTGGAGTTCGTGTTTCTCAATGGAGAGAAACGGGCGCAGTAAAACGAGATTCCGATACGTACTGTACTGCTGAAGTCCGTATGCACAAGGGGTTATGCCCCGCTTTTTCTGGATCATCCACGTCTCAAGGTGATCGTCAAGATGATGACCTAAGACGACAAAAGAGATGCGATAGGCATGCGCAATCTGTTCAAAAAAGTCATAACGCACTTCACGGGCCCAGGCCTGAAAGTTGCCATACGTGTATTGCGGACAGAGGATCCACAGATCTTTATGATGATTCTGCGCAAACTGTCTGACGATGTTTTCATCTCTTCCGGCAGTATCGCGATGGTGATAGTTGACATGCACGATCACATAGTCGATGTCCAGCTCTTCTAGATACCCTAACAGTGCCATCGAATCCGGTCCGCCGGAAACAGCCGCCAGAACTTTCGGATTGAGATCAAAAGCGGTCTGGTTGTGTTCAAGCAGTTGTTCAAGGTTGCCGCGTTCAAAGAGAGGATCAGTGGATAATGATTTTTCAAAATAATTCAAATTAGGACGGGTCATCATCTGTTCATTGTCTTTCTTTTCTAAAATTTGTCTTTTGTTTTTCAAAAATCAGCCGCAAATTGTCGCATTCCTGCCGATATTTCGTCTCGTACCGAATCTCTTTCAAAAAAATCTTCAAAAAGAAAAGCCTGTTTTACTCAACAGGCATAAATAATGTCACAAGGTATGTTTAAATAAAGCTCATCCACCGCTAGAACACTTTTCGAGACTGAACAAGATGATTGATCAGCCAGTTTTCCGGATCTTCGCATAGTGTGATCCGGCAGTGCAGAGAGCGTTCGAGCAGAGGTACAAAGTTATAGCACTGCGCAAACCCGCCGGAAAGCTGAACGCCTGAGGCGAGAACCTGTTCCATCAGTTCCGGTCCTTTGCGGCACACAAAGCTTGCTGCCTGTCGGGCAATTTCAAGAATGACCGGTTCCATGCAGCCCCATAAATCAGCAGCCCGAAAACGGATCTGCACGTATTCATTGCGCCGGTTTAACCCCACCACGGAGAGGACCGGGTTGCGGTTTTCCGATAGTGCTCTTGAGACGGCTTCTTTTAGAGCACAGGCATCTTCACTGCTGATCAGCACCTGAAAAACGCGCGTGATTTCCTTGGAGATCGCATTATCCATAGCCAGACCGCCTAGATCGAATGCCTGGTAGTCGAGGACCTGATGATCGCTGCCCATCACAAAGTGGACAAGACTTGCGCCCGCATGGATATGGAAAAACGGCGCATTGTCATCCGGTTCAAAAGCGGGAATCATTCTGACTTTGGCAAGACTGACGATTTTCAGATACTGTTTCCAGTCATCCTGCGTCTTTTCATCGGGGTTTTTGAAGGCAAGAATACTTGCGCCGGGAACAAGCAGGTAGCGGTCAGGCGGGACCTGCACAAAGAAGCTTTTCAGCAGAGTGGTCGGATCGGCGGTAATTTTCTCCTTGTTAAAGGGATAAGTCAGATGATCGCCTTTTTCCCAGGCGGCCTGCAGGGCATCATTGCCGATGATCTGCGGCTGTTTGGACAGACGGCATGAGCGCATCGAGAGAATCTCGCGGCTCTTGGGGTCGTAAAGGCGCAGCATATGGGCGCCCGGATCAATCAGATAACTGCTTTCAAACATACTCAGGCTCCTTTCCGCTTTTCTAAATCTTAAATTTATTCTGAATTCTGCTCTACAGAAGCATGCCCTGTCGCAAGGTCAGGGTCAGAACTGCTTCGGTCGCAAGGAATGCGAGGATAAAGGCGAGCAGAAAGATGAGCAGATAGACTTTCTGCATGTTGTGAATCTTGCAGAACTTCGCAAAATCCACACAGGTCAGAGCATAGACGGCGCAGGCAAAGAAGATGGCAAACAGCGCAATATATAAAATCCAGCTTCCGGACATCATCGGCCGATCAGTCCTTTAAAGACAAACGGATAATGTTCACTCAGTTCTTCTACGGCTTCATCGAGCACTTCGTCATCGACGCTGAAGCCCATCAGGCATGATCCGGATCCGGTCATCATGACGCGCACTAAGCCGGCATCCTGCATCGCTTCCTTGAGTTCCTGCAGTTCGATCAGCTGTTCGAATGCCTGTGGTTCAAAGGCGTTGGTCATCGTCTGGTAAAGCAGACCGATATCGTGCTTGCGTACCGCATCCCCGACGATTTCCACGTCGAGATCGCGCGGTTCGCGTTCATCAAAATAGGCGAATGCCTGGACAGTCGAAATTCCTTTGACGCCCTGAACGAGCACAACCGGAATCTGCCAGTGGACGTTGAGATCTTCCACATTTTCTCCGGCTCCCGTGACATGGGTAAAGTCTTCATGCAGGCAGCAAGGCACATCGGCACCGATCTGAAATCCGATTTCTTCCATTTCGGATAGCGAAAGACCGAGTCCTTCCATTTCGTTTAAAGCGAGAATCAGCGCTGCGGCATCAGCACTGCCGCCGCCAAGTCCGGCCTGAGACGGGATGTTCTTGACTAAATCGATATGGTAATGATGTTTTAATCCGTGTTCACGAAGCAGATCGAGTGTCCTGGTCAGTGTGTTGGGCACGGGCATATGAAATCCGGGACAGTGAATTTCATCGTGATCACTATCAACCGGTTCAATGTCGAGTTCATCGGCAAGATCCACACGGGCATTGATCATATTCATATTATGTTTGTGATCCGGCCGGACTCCGAGAATGTCGAGGGCAAGATTCACTTTTCCATAAGCTTTAACTTTCATAAATCTAAAAACCTTTCCGGGCAGTTCCGTTTATGAAAAACGAAATTGCCTGCAGAAACTGTCGGAATGTCCTAGTCTTCTAGAACATCGAGACAGTCATATAAATGAAGGAAATCTTCAACGCCAAGCTGCTGGGCGCGCAGTGAAGGTTCCATTCCTGCTTTTTCCAGTAATGCGGTGGCTTTGGCTTTATCGCCAATCCACTGCTGGAGGTTGTTGAGAATCGTCTTGCGGCGCTGCACGAAGCATGCCTTGACGAGTTCGACAAACTTTGCTTCATCAATTTCGGGCTTGTCCGTTTTAAACGTAAACTGCAGCACGGTACTGCCGACGTTCGGACTCGGCCAGAAAACGTTGCGGTTGACGTCCATGATCTTTTTGAGATCACAGCGGTACTGGGTAATCACCGAGAGTGCGTTATATTCCTTGGAGCCGACTTTAGCCATAAAGCGGTCGGCGACTTCCTTCTGCATCATGACAGTAATTGCGGCAATTGGCTGACTGGCTTCAAAGAGTTTGAAGAGAATCGGAGTCGTGATGTAGTAGGGCAGATTGGACGCAAAATAAACGGGAGTATTCGTTTGGGCGAATGGCTCTAACAGGGCGTTGACATCGACTTCGAGAAAGTCCTGCAAAATAACCTCAAGATGATCACTGCCGATCTCCGTTTTCAGAATTTCCGGAAAGCGGGGATCAATTTCAAAGGCGATGACCCGTTTTGCATATTCGCATAGATACTGGGTCAGTGCTCCGATGCCGGGACCGATTTCGATGACGACACCGTCATCACTGAGAACAGCGGAGCGGGCAATCTTGTCGACAACTCCCGGTTCGACGATAAAGTTCTGACCGAAACTTTTCTTGGTGGACGCGTTCCATTTTTCCTGGATTTCGCGGGTTCGTTTTTTAGTCGCAATAGGCTGATCGATCATAGGACCTCCTTGATGCGCGCATAGGTAATGCCAAGCTGGTTGAGCCGTTTGAAGCAGGACTTGGCATTACAGTGGCCGATGTGAAACGCATCGCACACTATTTTACGTCTTGGCGCATCCCCGATTAAACCTAAATCGATAAATTCGTCCCAGCTTAACGTGTCCTGCATCTCACTGTAGGTCACTAAATGACTTAAACTTTCTTCAAGATCGGCTTTGCCGGCATGTTCGACACCGACTTTCTTATCGGTATGGGCAACACTCGGATCAATATAGGCATGTTTCACATTCGGAATGTGGCGTTCGATCACGCTGCGGATATGCTTGCCGGCTTTGTCGGGATCGGTAAAGACAATCACGCCGCGTGTCTTTGCGGCTTGCGCAATGCGTTCAAGCGTTTCGCCTGAGACATGGTCACCGCCGGTTTCGATCGTATCACAGTCAAAAAAACGCTTAAGGGTCAGGGTATCGTTGTGGCCTTCGACCACAATCATCTCCTGAATCCGCATTATTTGGCAGCCTCCGCATTCGGATCCGGATAGGTGAAGCCCATGCCGCGGACTTCATGAACGGAGTTGACAATAATGAATGCGCTCGGATCGAGAGAACCGATTTCGCGCTGGAATCTTGCGTATTCACGGGTTTTGACCACGCACATTAAAACCGGACGGCGTTCGTTGGAGTAGGCACCGGTTCCTTCAAGAATGGTGACACCGCGTGAGATATCCTTGAGCAGGTAGTCGCGGATCGTTTCCCACTTGTCGGAGATAATCATAACGTTCTGCGCACTTTCACCACCGAGAGTCAGCACGGCATTAATCGTGTTGGACGATGCGAATATCGCAAGAATACCGGTAAAGAGCGCATTCAGACCGAAGACCATCAGACCGGAAGAAACCGTCAGGAAGTCGACGATGAAAACCGCTTTGCCCTGCGGAATGTGCAGGTATTTATGCAGGATTAAAGCCGGAATGTCCATACCGCCGGTACTGCCGTTGACACGGAAAACGAGTCCGAGTCCGCAGCCCATCACAACACCCGCAAACAGTGCGGCGAGAATCGGATCCACAGAACAGAACTCGGCATTGTAAAATGGGGTGAGTATGGAGATGAATGCCGGGTAGAGAATGGTCGAAAGCAGAGCTTTCATGGCGAATGCCTTACCGAGAGTGACTGCGCCAAGTAAAAAGAGCCCGACGTTGATCGCATAGATTGAAATGACGCGGTTAATGCCGAACAGCGCATCGAGAATAATCGCAATGGTTGTGACACCGCCGGAAAGAATATTGTTCGGCAGGATGAGGAACGTGGTTCCGCAGGCCAGTATGAAGTTACCCACAACCAGGAAGAGAATGTTTTTAAAGTTAGACATGTCGAATCCTTTCTGAATGCTTCAAAAAGCATCAATCCATGAAAAAAAAGAGGGAATCCTCGAAAAAGTGATTGTGCACGCTGCCTTTCTGATAAAAACGGAAAAGCGGTAAAATGAAAAAATAAGCGCACATCGCTTCAAGATTAAGACTACATGAGAAAACGCAAAAAAGCACCACCGCAGACTTTAAATCATTTTTTAAAGGGAAGCCAATCAAACGAGCGGACAGTTTAACGAAATCTGCCGCTTTGAAATCTAGATCTTTTCCGTTCGGAAATAGGAAGGAACGTTATGAATATCGAAGAGAATACCATCATCATTGCGCCTAGCCCCCTCCACCTGCGCCTGTATGAGCAGATCATTAACCAGTTTGGAAGCTGTCTGAATACAACTGTCCTCTCTCTTGAGGCCTATATCAGCCGCAACTTAAGGCGCATGAGACCTTCCACGGCTTACGTGCTCTATTCTTACCGCAAGGCACTGCAGTCTCTGAGTCCTGAGAACACATTTTACGGCTCCCGTAATGACTACGATTTTCTCAAGGACTGTAACGAGTTTTTAATGTATGCCAAACTCTATGACCTGCATGATTTCCCGTCTTCGACCAAACGCGAAAAGGATCTGCTTGAAATTATCGACCTGCTGATGCCAATCGAGTTGTGGATCGAGGAGGCAAAGCGTCTTCCGTATCCGGATGCCCCGAGACTGCGCATTTTAAAGACGGAAACAAGCCTGCAGCAGGATTACTGGATCGACATGCTGGTTCAAAAAGGGGCGAAAGTTCTCGATGAGCCCCGTCATCAGCGGTTCTACTACTGGGCAACGTCCAACCCCCATAAGGAGATGGAAGTGTGCGCCGATGCGATGGTCGCCAACAATTTAAAAGCGGAAAACACGCTGATTGCGCTTGCGGATGATACGCAGAAATACGCCCTGGCTCAGGCACTTGAATCGCGCCGTATTCCGTATACGTTCGTTCATGAAGCAACGGAATCGAAAATTCTCAATCAGTGGCGCGCGGCACTGCACTATCTTGCCGAACCTGATCAGGATCATTTAATGAACGTGCTTAAAACGATGTTTCCGGTGACCGGCTATGATCTGCGCCGCTATCTCGATCTGTTCGGCGATCATCCGGTTCTGTTAAAAGACAGACCGTATCAGGAAAATCCGCTGATCTCCAAAGCGGATTATGAAGAACTTGTCTCGCTGGAAATTGCGGTCAGCCCGTGGCTCGACAAACTTGAAGAAATCCGCTCATGGACGCTCGATTCGATCGGTGAGATCGGCGCAATGATCATGGATCAGACGCCCGAACCGAGTGAAGATGATGTCCGCATTTATTCCGGTGTACTCGATGGCTGGAACCAGATCCGGCAGTTCGTCCGTGAACCGGAAGATCTGGAAATTTTCATCCGTTCTCTCGATGCTCTCCATCCTTCGGCTGCCCTGCCGGAGTGGAAGGGAGTATTAGTCGGCGGTCGTGATTTAATATGCAGTCTGTTTGATGATGTGTTCTATCTCGGTGCCGATGCGACGAACTTCCCGGGCAACTGCGCAAGATCGGGTGTCTTTGATGAGGAATATGTCGCAAAAGTCGATTTCCCGTCTCTTGAAACTCGCACCGAAAACCATCTTGAATCGCTCAAGACGGTGCTCTCACAGCCGGGCAGTGTCTATTTTCTGATGGCACAGTCAGATTATGAGGGTAAGAGTATCGATCATTCCCATGAGCTGACGTTATGGCTTGAAGCTCTGCCAAAATTCAAGAATTCCGCGCAGAGTTCGATCAATCTGCGTCCGAGCTTTCAGATTAAGAACATGCAGAGTCAGGTGTTCTTTGAAAAGGACAATCAGAAAGTCCGCACCCACTCCAGACAGATCAAAACGTATGAAGACTGTCCGCTTCAGAATATGTTGCAGTACGGGCTTCATTTAAAGAAACCGCCGGTCAGACGGGATATTCTGCATCTTAAAGCCCAGATACTTCCGGCACTGATGGCCCAATGCGCCCATATGAACAAATCATTCCAGAATCTCTCAGTGAATGAAATTCGTCAGTTTGTCGAAAGCCAGTTCCAGTTTGCGCGTACGATTTTTCCGGCACGAAGCAGTGAAATCGATGCGCTTGCGGACAAAACGACCGCCCAGCTTGTTTGGGCGCTTGAAAATCTCAATCCGATCGGCAGAGAAATTCCGTATGTGCTTGTTCCGGGTGAATATCAGCTCGATATTCAGGAAACGCTGCAGGGCATTCCGTTCCAGATTGAAGGTTCTCTTGCGAGCACAAGTTCGAGTCATGCCGTCTTTAATCTCTATACGCCGGAAAGTAACGGTATGGAAGGACCAAACGGCACGCTCGATCTTTCCTTACAGCCTAAAGCGCAGACAAGTCCTGCCTTTACACTTTCCTACGGACGCGGTGCTCAGGCTAACGCCATTCCGATCAGCTATGAACAAGGTGCCGCAACTGCCCGCATCGATTATTTAAAAAATGCGATTGTTGCTCAGAATTTTGAACCGTCCGACAGTCCGCTCATGCAGACATTAAGCAAGAAAGTCCCGACCTACCAGAAGCGGGAAGAGCAGCTGCTCAATCAGGCACAGGGCTATGCGAAGGCAATGAAGGACAACGATTTTCTGCCTTACCACAAAAGCAGTGCCTGCAGCACGTGTGCGTATCGGGCAATCTGCCGCAATGCGGCAGTAGAAAGAGGAGAATGATATGGCGAATGAATACGATTTAACTGCTGCCGGAAATCAGGGAGAATCTAAAGTTCCTGAACCTCAGAAATCCGCTAAAAAGATCAGCTTTTCCTCTGCGCAGCAGGCGGTCATCGACTCCCGCCATAAAAATCTTCTTGTCAGTGCTTCAGCCGGAGCCGGCAAGACGGCTGTTCTCGTTGAGCGCTTATGCCGCTTTGTTTTAGAAGACCGGGTGCCGATTTCCGATATTCTTGCGATGACCTTTACC
This sequence comes from Allobaculum sp., assembly GCA_051873775.1. Taxonomy (GTDB): domain Bacteria; phylum Bacillota_I; class Bacilli_A; order Erysipelotrichales; family Erysipelotrichaceae; genus Allobaculum. Next base: position 13,874 of record JBJEFF010000001.1, read on the forward strand.
GAAGATGCCGCAAGGGAAATGAAAGTCCGTCTGAAACAGCGATTACTTGAAGCGGAACGTGATCCGTGGATCGACCAGCAGATCAGCCAGCTTGAGACGGCCTCGATTTCGACGATCCATTCGTTCTGTCTCGATGTCGTTCAGAAAAACTACTATCTTGCCGGACTCAGCTATTCGATGGCCAATCATGTCGATAACGGTTTAGCGGATCAGCAGGCTCTGGAAACGGCGTGCCGCAAAGGGATGGAACGTCTCGATCCGAAACGACGTGCGCAGATGGAGTTCTATCTTGAAACGTATTCGAAAACGGAAAAGGATCTGCAGGAAATTCTGTTAAAGTTTCTCGAACTCGCCCGCTCGAAAGCGGACTGGAAAGCATGGATTCAGGAGTGTGCGAAACCCAAACCCGTGATTACCCGCGAGTTTCTCGACTGGTACGCCCTGCGCATTCAGGCACTGATCGATATTTTCGAACAGGTGTATGAAGATGTTGAATGTATGGAGTTCAAGCAGCTCAAAAAGAAAGAGGAATTCCTGACCATTTTCAAAGGCAAAATTTATAAGCTCAACGGCTGTCTGGACGCATTAAAAGAAAACAATTATCCGGTGTTCTATAACCGGTTTATCGAATATATCGAAACCTCCGGCAAATTTACACCGACGATCAATAAAGTCTCGTTCAAGGAAATTCAGGCCGATTCCCGCAAACTCGAAAAGAAAATTGCGGATGTCCTGTTTACGCAGGACGTCTTTGAAAAGACGGCCGCCGATACAACGGCACTACTCGAAACGTTCTGTGCGCTCGCGATCGATGTGCAGGAAGAGTTCATGGCGCAGAAAAAAGCCGCCGGTTTTATCGACTTTTCCGACATGGAACAGTATGCCTGGACGATTCTTCAGCATTCCGATGCGGCCGATGCGCTGCGCGAGAGATATCAGGTGATCCTGATTGACGAATACCAGGATACCAATGATTTACAGGAAGCGATCATTCAGTCGATTGCCCGTCCCAATAATGTATTCCGCGTCGGCGATATCAAACAGTCCATCTACCGGTTCCGTCAGGCAAGACCGGAGCTGATGAAACATCACCTTGAACATGCCGGCGAAATGGATGAAGTCATTGCGATGCAGGAAAACTACCGTTCAAGCGCGATGTTAATTTCATTTGTCAACCGCTTCTTTGAACAGCTGATGAATATCGAGGGCATGCCTTCTCAGTTCTCGGATATTGATGTCGCCCGTCCGGGCAGCCCGGCACAGTCTGAATCTGTCCAGCATCCAGTGCGCTTTCTCTTTACCGAATACGATGCGCCAAAACCGCAGGAAGACGAGGATGAAACCGTGCCTGAAATGGAAGAACCGAAAAAACCGGCCCGCAGCCGCAAGGCGGTTCACCGTATTCACCGCTACGATCTGATCGCCCATGATATCGAACAGAAAGTTGCAGGCGGGCAGTATGCGTATCGCGATATTGCGATTCTCACCCGCTCTTCCACACCGCACGAAGAACTCAAGCAGGCCTTAGAAAGCTGGGGCATCCGTTCGATTCACCATATGCGAAAAGGCTTCTATACCAATAAAGCCATTCAGATTGTTCTTTCGGCTCTGCGCGTGATTCAGGATCCGCGTAACGACATCGCTCTGATGGCGGCTTTATGTTCGCCGCTGACCGGTTATGATCAAAGCGACCTTTTGCCGCTGCTCGAAAAGCGCGAGGAAGGGCAGTCACTCTATCAGACTTTGCATAATCAGCCGCAGGGTTATGCGATGTTACAGCTCGTGCGCGATCTTAAACCGTTAAAGAACCTGCCATTAGCGGAAATTGTGGTCCGTCTTTACGGCTATCACCAGTTCTATGACACGAAAACCACTGCGCAGGATCAGACCAACCTTGACCTGCTGCTGCAGAAGGCGATCGAAGCACAGCCGCTGATGGATCTTGATGCGTTCCTCGATTCGGCAAACCTTGAAGAAAAACTCGATAAGACAAGCGAAGCTATGTCATTTGGTAAGGAGGAGGATGCGGTCCGCATTTCCACGATCCATGCCTCCAAAGGTCTGCAGTATAAACTCGTCTATATTCTCTCCGATCAGAATGCGCGGGATATGGAAGCCGGCATGCCGATTCATATCGATGCCGATCTCGGTTTAAGCATGGAAGGTCTCGATCTTGCCCGTCATTTAAAGATGAAAAGCGCTTCTTCACTCGCCTTTGAGCAGAAGCGCTTCATGGAAGATATGCAGGAAAAGATGCGGCTTCTCTATGTTGCCTGTACAAGAGCGGAGCAGGAACTCGTCTTTGTCGACAGTCTCAAGCAGGAGAATATCTACGACGGACCGCTCAACCTCTATTCGATTGTCGCCAATAAAGGATTTACCAGCTGGTTCTTCCATGCTTTCCACACTCACCCGTGCAAGGAAGTCGTCTTTGAAAAAGTCGAAGAACTCTATACCCGTCCGGACCGTTCCATTATCTCCAGTCAGAAGCGCATCCGCATCGCCTACTATAATCATCCGACTCACATCATCCGTTCGCAGACGGCGAGTGAAACGAAAAAACGCGCATCCTGGAAACAGGTGCAGTCTTTCTCTCAGTCCGGATCGCTTGCCGCCCGCAACCGCGGAACGCTCATTCATGAAATTGTCGGGGCTATTCCTTATCCGTATCAGAAAGCGGATATCGAAGACTACCTTGCCGCGTCGAGACAGTCGCTCGATGCGGCAGGCATTGCGCAGATTTTAGGACTGAATGATGAAGAACACTATCAGAAATGGATGCAGTACGATCATGTCTATGAGTGCCCGTACTGTACAAAAGAAGACGATGCCTACGTTCACGGCTTTATGGACCTTGTGATCTTCCTGCCCGATGAAACCGTCATTCTCGACTTCAAGTCCGATAATGCCTTTGACGGACAGTCGCTTGCGCGCAAGTACAGCCCTCAGCTTGAAACGTACCGCAAAGCGATGGAACAGATTCAGCCCGGACGCCGTATTTCCGCCTGGATCTACTCCTTTGGCCTTGGTGAAATGATTAAAATTTCTTAACTTATGTGGAACAACAGACTTTGTTTAAATATGGAAACTACATTTATGGCAGGTTTTTGCCGGAATGAAAACGTGATAAAAAGAAGAAAATCACACCATTTTGTCCGACAATTTGGCAGACTTTGGGAAAATTTTCGGATAAATACACCGATATCGCTATACTTAAAGATGTTTCTTGTTATAGAGACCATATGACATAGGAGGAAAACATGTCTTTTGTTGAAAAATGGTTCCATCTCTCCGAGAAGGGAACAACGGTAAAAACAGAAATTATTGCCGGAGTTACAACATTCCTTGCCATGGCGTACATCCTCGGTGTTAACCCGATGATTCTGTCCGATGCCGGCATGGATATTCAGGCTGTATTCATGGCAACTGCATTATCTTCTGCCATCGCCTGCTTCTTAATGGGCTTCCTGGCAAACTATCCTGTAGCACTTTCCGCTGGTATGGGTGTTAACGCATTATTCGCTTACACAGTGTGCGGTGCAATGGGTTATTCCTGGCAGGCTGCTTTAGCTGCTGTATTTATTTCCGGTATCGTCTTCGTACTGATCTCCGTTACAGGTATCCGTAAGAAAATTATCGATGCCATTCCGGTTCAGCTGAAACTTGCGATCGGTGCAGGTATCGGTTTCTTCATCGCCTTCGTCGGCCTGAAGAACTGCGGTCTGATCATCGCAAGTGAATCCACTTTCGTAGGTATTGGTAATCTTGCTGATCCGACTGTATTACTGTCTGTATTCGGTCTGATCGTAACCATCGTCTGCGTTGTCCGCAAAGTTCCTGCAGGCGTATTCGTCGGTCTGGTCATCACCGCAATTGCAGGTGTTGTACTTGGCATGATGGGTATGGAAGGCATGCCTGCTTTAACTGGCGTCTTCACAACTTCCTTTGAAATGAATGCGGCTGGTGCTTTCATGTCCGGTTTCGGTGAATTATTCGCCAACCCGATGAATGCTGTAGTCGTTATCTTCTCTTTCTTATTCGTTGACTTCTTCGATACTGCCGGAACATTAGTTGCGATCGGTAACGAAATCGGTCTGGTTAACGAAAAAGGTGAACTGGAAAATGCTGAACAGGCTCTGTTAGCTGACTCCCTCGGTACCTGTGTTGGTGCTGCTTTAGGTACTTCCACCGTAACAAGCTTCGTTGAATCTACTTCCGGTGTAGGAGTAGGCGGACGTACAGGTTTAACTGCCATCACTACTGGCGTTCTGTTCGTTCTCTCCATCTTCATTTCACCACTGGTCTTAGGTCTGATCACAAACGCAGTCACTGCACCGGCTTTAATCATCGTCGGTGTCATGATGGCTATGCAGATGAAAAACATCAGCTGGGACGATATTACAGTCGCAATCCCTGCATTCGTTACGATCATTTCCATGATCCTGATGTATTCCATCTCCAACGGTATTGCGTTCGGATTCATCTCCTATGTAGTTGTCATGGTTGCTGCAGGACGTACAAAAGAAATCCATCCGACAGTATGGGCATTAATGATCATCTTCGTGATCTACTTTGCTTCCCCGTACTTCGCATTCTAGAATTCTGAATCAGAAAATCTGAGGACCTTCGGGTCCTCTTTTTTTAACCTCGAACCATCCTCTCCTGCATTCTGTTTACACATTCAAATATATATGTACAGTTACTTTAAAGTGCGTACTTGTTTTTGAATGTGTCCAATTTCATACTGGAATCACGCAAAGGAAACTGCGAATACATAACGGAGGTGTCACAATGGCAAACTATACAAAAACTACAGTAGAAAAAGGAAACAGAAGCGAACTGCATGACGCATTAGCTCTGACTGGTGCTGAAATCAGCCTCAACGAACTGCCTGCAGGTGCAGGAGTTCCTTTCGTTCACGCACACAAGGAAAACGAAGAAATCTACGGCATTCTGTCCGGCAAAGGCAAAGTCGTGATTGATGGCGAAGAAATCGCGCTCAAAGCCGGTGACTGGCTGAAAATTGCGCCGGCCGCAAAACGCCAGTTCTCTGCAGCAGAAGATAGCGGTATGTCTTTTGTCTGCATCCAGGTTAAGGAAAACTCTCTCGATCACTTCACTGCAGATGACGCGGTCATCTGCTAGAACATTCTTGTCGAAAAGACAGAAAGAAACAGTCAGATAGAACTGATCATAAAGAAGCGATATAAGAAAAATGGAGGACCTTCGGGTCCTCTTTTTCACTTTTACAGGTGAATTTTATGTTTGAATTCCGCGAGAATCCAAAACAAATGGGATAGGATGATTATTAAAATGATATTGTTTTATTTTCTTCTGTGGCTAGAATGAAGGTGCAGACAGGCTGATCCACCTGCCTGCATCACCACTTTCGTTTGCCTGTTAAATATTGAACATCAGTCGCATAAAATCATTGTCCATGCCTGAGAACAAGAAATGTTTCAGGTTTGATCGTTTTGTATTTTGACCGGCAAAAAAATCTATCAGCAGGTAAGCCTCTGACATGCTTACCGGTACGCCAGTTCATGGTTCTGCTTTCGGAAATTCTTCATGAGCTCTGTATCCGTTCAAACCCGGTGTCATTCAGCGAAGTTTCGGGCAGGACCATGCTGGCGTATTCTATTTGGCTTAAAAAGCCGGAAAGGATAATAAGTCCCAACGAGAAGTTTCCTGAAAAATGAAAACCGCCCATGATCGTCATGATAAATGACCATGGGCGGTTAGTGATTTAAGAAATGATAAAGTCGACTTGTTTTCAAAAAGCACTAGTCGAGATCTTCACCATTGCTCGCAATGCATTTCTGATACCAGGCGAAGGAGTCTTTTTTATAGCGCTTGCCGGATCCTTTGCCCTCATCATCGAGGTCAACATAGATCACACCGTAACGCTTGCTCATTTCCATCGAACCGCAGGAGACGATGTCGATGAATCCCCACATCGTGTAGCCGATCAGATCCACACCGTCGATGACTGCTTCTTTCATCTGTTCGATGTGACTCTTTAAGTAGTCAATACGGTACGGGTCATGAATTGAGCCATCTTCTTCGAGTTTGTCGAAGGCACCTAAGCCGTTTTCGGCAACAAAGACAGGCAGTCCGTAGCGGTCATAAACCTGGTTTAGCGTAATGCGTAATCCGACCGGGTCTTTCTGCCAGCCCCATTCACTGCTTTCAAGATACGGGTTCTTGTTGGCCATGATTAAGTTGCCGGCTGTCTTTTCCCAGCCCTGAGATACCGTGGATACCTGAGAGAAGTAGTAGGAGAAGGAAGTGAAGTCGATGGTATTTGCGGCAAGGATTTCGTCATCGCCCGGTTCTTTGACAATCGTGATGTTTTCTTTTTCGAAATAGCGGTCCATGTAAGCCGGATATTTTCCTCTTGCCATGACATCGAGATAGAACCAGTTGGAATACTGTTCATCATGAATGCTCTGCATGACATCATCCGGATGGCAGGTTGCCGGATAGGTCGTAAAACGGGCAATCATACCGCCGATCATGGAGCCCGGAATGATTTCGTGGCAGGCTTTGACAGCAAGCGCATTGGCGACAAACTGGTTATGCAGGCACTGGAAGATCGCATTCGGGAAGTTTTCTTCCTGGTCTTCAATGAGGCAGACCCCATTATACGGATTGAAGCGTCCGGCATTGAATTCGTTGAACGGCAGCCAGTAGTCGACCACATCACCGAAGTTTTCAAATAAAGTTGCGGCATAGCGAACGTATGCGTCTACTGTCTTACGGCTTTTCCATCCGCCGAATCTTTCGACAAGGCTGTTCGGAATATTGTAGTGCAGGATGGTGACGAAGACTTTGATGCCGTTTTTCTGGCATTCTTCAAACAGGCTGCGATAGTAGGCAAGACCGACTGCGTTCGGTTTTTCATCATCGCCGTTGGGGAAGATGCGCGCCCAGTTGACGGAAGTGCGCAGAATTTTAAGCCCCATTTCCTTAAACAGTGCGATGTCTTCCTTGTAGGTATGATAGAAATCAATTCCGTGGCGGAACGGATATTTGGTGATATCAGTGTCGGTTAAAGCTTTTCTGTATTTTTCAGTATTGATACGGCGATTGCTCTGGAGGGCGCGTTCTTCGCGGGTCCAACTGGCATCAAAGTAGCGCAGATCCTGAGTGTCAACGCCTTTCCCGTCGGCATCCCATGCACCTTCAGCCTGGGAAGCGCAGATGGCGCCGCCCCATAAGAAATTTTCCGGGTAACCTTTTCTTGTCATGATTTATTCTCCTCTGTTCACTGATTGTGATTCTTTTCCGGCAGTGTTTTTCTTTGTCTTTATGGTTCGCAGATTTGTCTGTGCGTTTGTGTATGTTTCGTTTCAGATCGTCTTTTTAAGCTTTCTTTTTGGCGGCTTTCTTGTTGAGCACAATGGACAGCAGGAAAGATGTCGTCCATGCGACAGCCATGACGATCAGCAGCATGATGAAGTTATTTCCGTCATCGAAATAAGTCGCAATACTCGTGATTCCCGGCATGGAGAATGAATAAGTCACAACATGCAGGATCATCGCAAGAGCACCGGCGACGGCACCGCCGAGCATTGCCGCATATAATGGTTTCTTTTCAGGCAGCGCAATACCGTATAAAGCAGGTTCGGTAATTCCGAGAATGCAGACTAAGCCAGTGGAAATGGCGGCAGATTTTTCTTCGCCTTTTTTAAGATTTAAAGCATAGCCGAGAACTGCACCGGATACGGCCAGGTTGGAGTAGAAGAAGTTTGGCAGCATGAAGTCGTAACCTAAAGTGGCGATATTCTGCAGTTCCAGTGCGGACCAGCCTTTGATACCGAAGATGATGGTTAACGGGATAATGCCCGCAAATAAAGCACCGGCTAAAGGACCGACATTGTTAAACAGCCATCCGAATAAGCTTGTCATACCCACCGCAGCCCAGTTGCCAAGCGGAGCCATGAAACCGAGGAATAACGGCCCGGTAATCAGTAAACTCAGCGCACCGGAGAAGACGATGCGCAGATTTTTCGGCATGCGTTTATTAATGAAGTGGAAGACAATCGAGAACAGCCATACCGATAAGATGACCGGGAAGATGGAGTTCTTGTAGTTGTAGCACGGGATATTAAATAATCCGAAAGAGTAGCCTG
>JBJEFF010000002.1:0-4331 GCA_051873775.1 Allobaculum sp.
CTTCTAATTTCCATTATGTCTATGACTGTTGATTGGTAGTGTACGCGTCAGTCTAGGCATCTTTCTTCTCGCGTGGAACATACACCAGCTCGATATCATAGCCCAGTGCTTCCATCATCTGGATGAAAGTCTTGTTGAGCAGCCCATCTTTTTTCTTGATGATTCTGTTGACATACTGAGAAGTAGTGCCAATTTTAGAACCCAAACGCTCCTGGGTATATCCACCTTCGAGAATTTTTACTTTAATGTCGACTTCGATATTATTCTTGACCATAAAGTTCATCTCTCCTCGTTTTTTATAGTACCGACTACCATTTAAAAATCAACAATATATTTCGATAATCTGGGAAACTTTGTTATTTTCATACCTTTAGAAACCAAAGTGCCATTTTTCGTGTTGAATAATAATATTTCCATACCATATTTGAAGAGTGTTTTTCAGATAAGGAAAGAATCTGAAAACATTGATAATACACGCCTATTAAGAACCAATTCATTTTGATTTTACTTAGATTTTTACTGCTTTTTTATTAGACAGTTTGTCCGGAATGTCCAGTTCAAAACCGGTTTCCTTTCACAATTACAATCGATTTTTGTCTGTCTGGAGCATACACGGTTTCGGATTCGGACTATATTTTGAACTGTGTTCACCATACAATAACCATAATCTAATCAATCAGTATTTCACTTTTTTCACCTTTTTCTGTCCTCGTCGGATGATTCTGACCTCGTATTTTACGGCTGTTTGCGGAGGCTTCCTGTCTTTGATGTGGAGGTTCTCCTGCATGTTTCAGTATGACGAACACTGAAAAAGCAGGCTGTTTTTCAAGCCTGCTTTTTCAGTAGTGGTGGGGGATTATATGAAAGAGAGTGATCGTTATTTAAGATCGGCTTTTAATTCTTCTGCTTTGTCTTTAACGTCTTTTTTGACATCATCATTGAAGTCTTCAACTTTATCAGCTGCTTTTTTTACTTCATCTTTTGCCTTGTGATAGGCATCTTCTGTTTTGTCTTTAATTTCCGCACCTGCTTTTTTCAGGTCGTCTTTTAAATCAGCAGCTTTGTCTTTTGCGTCGTCTTTGAGTTCAGCACTTTTTTTGGCGAGGTCTTCTTTGAGATCATGAGCTTTATCTTTAGCTTCGTCGCCTGCTTTTTTCAGGTCTGCTTTTAAGTCGTCAGCTTTGTCTTTTGCGTCATCTTTGATGTCAGCATCTTTTTTCGCAATTTCTTTTTCAAGATCAGCGACTTCAGCTTTTGCTTCAGTGTAGTCTTTTTCCGGTACGAGCTCTTCTTTTTTAGCATCCATTTTTTCTTTGACTTTGTCTACACCATCTTCGAAGCCGTCTTTCACTTTTTCGACGCCTTTCTTCATATCATCACCAATTTTTTCAAATTCGTTTTCGATATCTCTTAATACTTTGTTCATAGGGTTCTTTTTCCTCCTTGGATGATTCCATTCTACCGAGAATAAATGAGAAGGACAGCGAACTGCCCACATTTATCTTTATATAATTTTTATATAAATTTCACAGGCCCAAGCGTAGAAAAACCTATATTCAAAAGAAAATCGAGAAACTGGCAGTTCGCATAGTTTCCCGATTATAAAGAGTCATAAATTTGTTATAAAGAAACAATCCAGCGCAGAATCGGCTGTTAGCCTTACCGGTTTCTACATCGACTGGTACTGTTCTTTCTTTTCTTCCAGTTCAAGCCAGCGCATTTCTGCTTCATCAATCTGTTCCTGAATATCGTCGCGCTCTTTTTCAATTTCAGCGAGTCTGGCATATTCTGTCGTCGTTCCCATTTGTTCGTTCAGTTCGTCACGACGGTTCTGCAGCTTTTCGATTTTAGAAAGAAGCTGTTCGAGTTCCTTCTTTTCCATATAGGAAAGTGACGGGCGGCGGGTCTTCGAGGATGTTTTCGCCTTCGGTGCTGCAGTCTCCTGATCTTTCTTTTCCTGCTCATGGGCATAGACGAGATCACTGTAACCTCCCGTATAGCGGTGCCAGTAATGATCCGGCTGCAGTTCAAACACTTCATTAGCACAACGGTCGATAAAATACCGGTCATGGGATACGAACATGACAATTCCCGGGAAATTATCGAGATAGTCTTCGAGAACTTCCATGGTGGTAATATCCAGATCGTTTCCCGGTTCATCGAGCAGCAGAACGTTCGGCGCAGCCATTAATACTTTGACAAGATACAGACGTCTGCGTTCCCCGCCGGACAGTCGTTCAATCGGCAGGTACTGTTTATTCTTGTCGAACATAAACCGTTCGAGCATGGCGGATGCGGTAAGGGTTCCTTCGAGAGTTTCCACTTTCTTGGCATCTTCTTCAATATAGTCAATCACCCGTTTGGACAGGTCCTCAAAGGGCATGATCTGGCGGAAGTAGCCGATGCGCACGGTCTGTCCGAGTTCGAATTCCCCTTCAAGCGGTTTTAAAAAGCCGGCAACAAGATTGAGGAAGGTGGATTTTCCGGTACCATTTTCACCGACAAATGCCAGACGGTCGGTCCGCTTGCACAGATAGGAGAAATCTGAGAACAGGCGTTCCTGTTCCGGGTAGGCAAAGGCGATATTGCGCCATTCGAGAGTTTTCTTTCCTAACCGTTCGGACGGGAAACGCAGATCCATTGTCTTATTGACCAGGGTCTGCCGCTCGTTTCGTAACTGTTCGAAGCGGTCGAGACGGGATTTTGATTTAGTGGATCTTGCCTGAACTCCGGCGCGAACCCATTCGAGTTCCTTGCGGTACAGGTTTTCGCGCTTTTTCGCCCGGTTTGCTTCATCGAGTTCGCGTTTCTGCTTTGCTTCTAAATAGCTTTCAAATGACCCCTCATGGGAATACAGAATGCCATGGTCCAGTTCCAGTATTCTTGTGCAGGCCCGTTCAAGGAAGTAGCGGTCATGGGTGACGGTAATGACGGTCTGTTTCGATTTATTCAGCCAGTTTTCCAGCCAGTTGATCATTTCGATATCGAGATGGTTAGTGGGCTCATCGAGCAGCAGCAAATCAGCCCGATCGGCAAGGGCAAGGGCAAGCGCAAGGCGTTTTTGCTGACCGCCGGACAGATGAGCTATTTCCTCATCCATATCATGCAGACCGAGTCTGGTCAGGATCGATTTCAGTTCGTATTCCTCGCGCGGTTCTTTCAAACGGCTATTCTGCGCCTTCATCTCTTCCATAATGGTCTTTTGCTCAAAATGCGGGTTCTGTTCAAGAAGATGGACTTTCATTCCGTTCGTGCGGATCATTTTGCCTCCTGCGGATTCACGGTCGGCAAGAACTTTTAACAGCGTGGATTTACCACATCCATTGACACCGACTAGACCGATCTTTTCCCCTTCTTTTGCATCAAGCGAAACGTGGTCAAGAATCGGACCCATTCCGTAATCAAGACATAAATCGGATACTGAAAACAACATGCGGATCACCTCTGCAAAAGTATAACAGACCAGATTGTCTTCCGTGCTGTTTGACTCTTTTTGTCGGTTTTCAGAAGTGAAAAGCGAAAAAAGAGCAACCGTTGCGGTTACTCTTTTCATGATCCAATATTACTGATTAAGCGATGGGACGGACTGCTTCCGGGTCGGAAACAACAACCCAGTTTCCCTGTTCTTTTGCGAGGTACTGGTATTTATCGCAAACTTTTACTTTTGCGCTGAGGTCATCTACGTTAAGAATATCGATGGTATAGTACTGAGAATCATCCAGTTCATTTTTCTTGGACATATTGTCCAGAACTGTATCCATAATAGCTTTTGCTTCTTTAAAATAATCTTTTTTCATCATCTATCTTATATCCTCTCTTTCTTTCTAAGTCTGTTTTCGCGTTTTTATATGTTCACCATTACAAAATCACATGGATCAAATCTGATTAACCTTGGGTTTCATTTACTCTTTCAAGAATTTCATTTAGTTACATTTGAACTATTTCCATATTAAGCTCTTTCGATTTTGAGTTCAACTGTCTTGTTCTTAAAATATTATTAATTGCAATAAACCATAGTTAGATTATACTAACCGTTCAGTGTTTACACAATAAAAGTCCATGTAAAATTCTGTGCAGATGCCGGTTATGGTCTGTGTTTTTCTTGGCTTTCTTCGATCGTATTCCCCATGCTGATCTGAAGTCCATCCTATTCCGTAAAGCTACTTTTACTCTCCTCACGATACCGGCTTTTCCTAACCAAAGACACTGATCTGCTCACAATTTTTTTGCGTGTCTTTCAGAGGGTCGCCGGCTTTTGCCGGTTATGCGCGTTAAAAGTAACCATTAAAAAAATGACGGGCTTTTGACCTCCGTCTGATCTAGCTATGTTA
>JBJEFF010000003.1:0-21878 GCA_051873775.1 Allobaculum sp.
CAAGGGCAATCCCGTTTATGTCCCGTTGTATCACATAGCGGCAAAACTCGTCCTCTTTCTTTTCTAGACTTACGATCTCTTTATCTAATTGATTAACATCTCTTTGATATTGTTCTAGCGACATTTATGGCTGGTCTACCTTTCGTATTAGTCCTTCATTTCTAACATAGTCTATTCCGGAAACAATCCGTCCAGATTCTCTTCCAGCTCTCCGTTCTTTACCCAATCCAGAGAATCCGCTTTCCGGAAATTATTCTCTTTGATCTTTCCGGTATAGTCGAATCCCAGAATGAAGTTTGTAGCAATCTTGTAGATAATCTCTGTTGGTGCCAGGCCGAAAACCTGCTTGGCAAAAATGTGTTGCAGCCTTTCCATATCATTCGGATACAGTTCCTTCATCTTCTCACTCTGGAACAATCTCTTCACAATTTCGGCAGGATATAAACCGGATTTCATATACAAATCGATGAAAGTCTTATTGGGATCATCAAAGCAACCAGGATCCTGTTCTTCCAACTCATCAACCATTTTCTTTACCACCCATTTTGGAGTGAAGATCTGATTGTTTTTTTGTGGTGGAATGTAGTCGAAGATATCGCCTTTGATCTTTGGATCAAAATAATTGCTCAGTCGATCTTTTTTCTCCATGAATCCGCATACCGAATCATCGAATACTACAGGGTCGAAAATATCCCCGTTGAAATGTTTCATTTCTCCAGTTTCTTCATCTACATAGTCTCCGCCATCACGAAGGAAGCGGAATTGATCAAGAGTAATACTTGTAACTTCTTCGAATGTATCTGCTGGAACAATCTGGTCAAAGTTCGCTAATGTTGTGAAGTCATCACCATAGGCCATTAAGAAGGAAGGAATCGTTCTGGAGAATCCGCGGAGATGATCACGGATTGTTTCCTGAATGGCTTCACTCTCTTTTTCCTTTTTCTCGGTTTCGATGGTTCGAGCCATGTTCTTTCCGGCTTCTTGAACACTTTCCTTGGCTGCCTCTTCGACTTTTTTCTTGGCCTGAACTTTTCGCTCTTCTTCCTTCTGTTCATATAAGTCGTTTACTTTTTGCTTTTCAGAATCAGTTTGTGCTTCAGCCAGTTTTTGCTCTTTTTCTTTTTCCAACCTGTATTTGTCGATCTTATTCTGCTGAACAGCCTTTTCGACTTTATTAATTACCTCAGATTTGATCTTTCGTTCGATTCGTTTCTGGGAAGCAGAAGTGAGATCCTTTCCATAGTTGTCTTTCGCAGTTTGAATCATTGGAGTGACGACGGTATCAGAAATGATTTTGGCAATAGATTCAAGATCAATATCATCCTGCGATTTGTCTTTGGGCTTATTTTGCTCTTCTTCGACAGCGTCTACAAATGCCTGTTGAACGTCATAGATTTTCGGTCCAAAGACTATTTCCGTTACAGCTTCTACTTTCTCTTCCGGAATTTCTACTTCGCCCTGATCATTAATATCTAATTCTTCGGCTGTTTCTGCGTTAAGCTGAATTTCCTTCTCGGAGACACGATCAAGCTTTTGAACAATATCTTTGACAACCTTAGGGTTTCTGAAGAGATTGGTAATATTCTGGAACAGGAAGTTACTCATAAAGCCGCGGTTTACAACTTCCTCTGCACGAATCTTTTTCGGAATCGACATGACCTTTTCGGCATCGAGTTCCACCATTTCTCCATGAGTATCCTCACCTAAAACTGGGAAGAAATTCAGAAGTTCACGAATGTTCTGCTTGTGTTGGTCAGTCGTTCCTCGTCCATCGGAAGTCGATGTAGATAAACCATTCGCAAATTCACCATAAAGGTCTAGGGTCCGCTGAGGATCAAAGTCAAAGACGTAAGCTTTCTCTTTACGATATAGCTGGCCATTCTTTTTGAATTTATATGGGTTCTGTGCCCTGAACGCAGCCTGCATATAGAGCGCTGGACTCTTCATATTAGAAAGCATCATGACTGCAGTCCATTCAGGAATAGTGACTCCAGTCGTGAGCTGCCCCACGGACAGCGTAATGGTTTTATCGTATGTATCGATAGCTTTGCGAACTTTGTCATAAGACTTCATGTTCGACTTTTCGCTATATTTATCTTCGTCTTCATCTCCAACTTTTCCATCACCAGCTGCTAGAACAATTTCATAATCTTTGAAAATAGGGTGTTCTTTCAGCTTTTTCGCCAAAGCTCTGGCACTATCTACTCTGTTAAGTAACCAGAACGTATGCTTTAATTCATCGCGTAATTCTGGAGTAGAAAAAGGAAAACGTGTTTGAACGGTTAAAGCATCTAAAAAACGATCGACATCATCTTCATGAACGAACTTTCCACCTTTCGTTTCAAAGAACTCATTGAGGTCAAATGCATACTCTTCTGTTTCGCCATTTAGATCGATTCCCTGTGAAATCTCGTCTTTGATAATTTCCGACATCTGATAGGTGTAAAGACTCAGCATAGGCAGAGAAGAATAAGGATTCTCTCCATCAGAATTCCAATCACGTTTAGCCTTTTGCTCATCTGCATACGTCCAGTTGAAAATTTCATTCTCCTGGAACTTATCATTAGCAAGCTGTTTAAAAGGCGTACCCGACAGATTGAGAACAAAGCCATGGTGAATATTATCAAGAGCAGTTTCGGTTCTAGAAGTATCTACGCCTTCATGAGCTTCGTCAAGAACCAATAAATCCCACTTCTGATAATAGACTTCGTCAAGTTTCTCGAATTGTCCGCCTCCGAGTCTTGCGCCTTTTAAATCTTGTAACGATACAAACTCGACGCATTTAAGATCTGGATTTGCCTGGAGATCGTGGATATATTCAGTACGTGTCCGAACATGCTTTTTACCTTTTAATGAAGAGACTTCAGAAACAAACACATACCCAGATTCAGTTCCTAGGAACTTTTCGTAATCCTCATACCAGGAATTGGCAATCGCTGGTCTTCCTGTTAATACGAGAACATTCTTTGCTCCCACTCTTTTTGCAAAATCATAGGTGGTGAGTGTTTTTCCGAATCTAGGTTTTGCATTCCAAAGAAATTGTCCAGTGATCGGTCGAGAACGGAAAGCTTCTGCTGTGACGTCAACAGCTTTTTGCTGCTCTTTTCGCAGGGTGTAGGGAATAACTCCATGAGTCTTGAGGATTCCTCGATTCTGTCTAAAGTTGTTGAATTGGATCAACGATTGCTCACCATCGAGATGGAACCACTCCGTATCAGGAATTCGTTCTATTCCTTGTTTCTGCAGATAGCGATGAAAGTCAGTATCATGAAAAGCCTCACCGCTACCATCCTCAAAGATCGCATTTCCACGCCACTTTTCTTCTGTGATGGTATCGAGAGTGTGAGCCTGTTGTTTGATACGTTTGTCTACATCCTGTTTATCTGTATATCCTATCTTCACCCAACCATCATGTCGGCGGATCTCCGGAGTGGAATAGGCGTAACACATCGGAATGATGCGTTCAGTGGTCTTGATTTGAGGTGCCATTATTCCATCTCCTTCACATGGGATTCGATAAATTCAATTTCTTCTGGAGATAAACCGAATTTTTTATAAAGCTGCTGATCGATTTCAGGAATAGATTTAGACCAGTCAATATCGGAATTCGACGTAAAATCCTGGAGAGGGACATATTTCCATTTTTCTGGTGGGTTATCCTGAGTTATTTTCAAAACACCTAGCAGAGTTCTGGCAAATTTACTTTTTATATACTTCAGTGTCGCTATTGCTTCCTTTTCCGAATCAAAAGCACCAATAGAAATGAAAGACTGCGTATGCCCGATTAAGGGCTGCCCGATTAAGGGCGTAGAAAGAACTTCTCCTAACGCACCTGAGCCATTGGCTCTTGGAACCAATATTTTCCACTTAAATAGATTTTCATGATCAAGATCTATAACTCCTTTTTCAATAAATCTAGAAACCCTCTTGTTATTGATTAAACCTTTAATCTCAAAATCATCTTCAGATCTTCTAGCTTCGCTAAATGCATCGATTTTTTCGAATATATTATTTCTTAATCGTTTATCTTTTCCATTGCTTCCTATGATATTTTTATAAGAAGGATATTTACGGTAAAGATTTTCAAGGTTGAATTTTGTCTGATTATAAATAATACCTTTTAAACTTTCTGGATGAGTAGCCTCTACTTTTCTTAAAATAGAATTTAATTCTTCAAAAGGTGTGAATGTCAAAATCGGCCCTTTTTTGGAATCTTTATCCCAATACGTTACGACTACACCACCCTTTATATCCGTATTAGGAAAAACCTCCGCGCTTTTCTGCTCATACATTAAAACAGAAAGATGTGGATCATTTAACATTTTTTCATTCCATTGTTTCGGTGTAGCTCCAGCATTGAATAAAAACCGGCCAGGGGTGATTAACTCGACTTTCTCTCCGATTTTTTGTGCTTCTTCCAAGAATAAATGATAGACAGGCTTATCCGAGGTTGAAGTTCCAGGAGCTTCAATCTGATACGGTGGATTTCCGATTACGATGTCCCACTTTTTCTTGCCCATATTTTTTCCTTCTCTCATTTCAATCTCTTTATATAAAATTGTCTTTTTTGCTCTCCACTGTCTCACTTTACAAAGGGGAGCTTTTTCTTCTTTTTCTTCTTCAATATCGAATAAGGTCATCTGTTCGACAATTGGCTCCGGAACTCCTAGAGGGACTGTTCCATTTAATCCGTCCATCTGCCAGAAATTCCAGGTGATGATGTTGGTGATTGTCGTAAGAAGTTTTTTACCGACTTCTTTACCCCAGATGTGTTGGTAATAATCGACGAATGTCATAAGGAGGTTGATTCGACCAATCAAGAGATTATCTCCCTGGTACTCATAGCCGAACACACTCTCGAAAGCTCGTTGCGCCCATTTGACCCAATCTTCTTCATTATCTGTATTCTCAGTTACTACTCGTAGCTTTCTGTCGAGAACACCAATTCTATCTTCGATAGGAATGATTTCACCAGTTGATGCGTTGTACCTGGAGACAATGAATGGTGCTTCACCGCAAGTGATTTCCAAGACTGTGCGGTCAACATAGTCTTTCCATTTCTTCTTTCCAAAATCGATCTTTTCTGTCTTTGATTGCCACATCTGATTATCTGCAATATTAAATACGTCTGATCTTCCAAACCACTCTTCATCGAGGTGGTTAACCATTTTGTTTACGATCCAGGAAGGAGTGAAAACTTCGGCTTTGGATTTGGTTCGCTGCTGCTGGGTTTCCAGAGCTTTGAACGCACGAGGTTGAATAAGGACAGGATTAATTCCAATCAATGCTCCTGAGGTGATTTCATAACGATCGCAGTACTTTTCTCCGTATTCGCTGTAACCATCTGTTGCCCAGATGATCCGTTTTCCAGTCGTTTTATCTAAGAGCAATTTATCTAGGATCATGTCGAGAGGATATTTTCTAAATTCAATTATTTTCTCCATCTCCTGCACCTCCGGCTTTCCATTTTGATTTATTCTTTAGCACCTATTATAAAGGAATATTCGAACAAAAGTCTGAGGTGCAAAAATTATCTGGTCATGGGATGGAATAGTTGATAATCAGAAACTCCTCGCTCCATATGATCCTAACAGCTAAAATATAAAGACTGGTTTATATGTCCTGATGATATAAAAGATGGTCCAATTTGTTTAGCGATACCCACAAGTAGCCTATTTTTGGGCACGTTTACGTCTATTTGTCTCAAAGGCATTCACAACCATCAGCCAGCCAGTTGCTTCAATGATATAGCCACCAATCTGAACAACTGTCGGCTGGAAGAACAGACGGACATGACCGCTCTGTTCGATGGTCAAAAACACCTTGCCATCATATTGTACCTGCTCAGTTCGCAACGGATAGTTGCGGGTCATTTCGACACGCTGTCTTGCCCGCGAAACCGGTACGGTATACAGCCGAGGTTTCGATCCGGCTGCTCCATTGGAGTATTCGACCTGATAGCCTTCATACCAGATGCGGCCGGCAATCAGTTGTCCCGGTTGACTTTCATCGATCAGTTCCACATCAAACTCGAGTTGATTGTACCCGCGTTCCACATTGCTGATCTGGACATTTTTCAACCCCTGAAAATCAATCAGCATCGGATCCTTTTTATCGGCAGGATTGAAATCAAGCGAAAAATACTCATTTCCAGAAGGATCAAACCAACTCTTGCTTGAATCCTGAAGGACTGATCGAGCGTGTTCGTCGGTGTTCATCATAGTCATGTAAGAATCTTCCGTTTTCATGATTGGAAACCAGATCATCACTCCAAAAAAGATTGCCTGTCCGATCAGAAACACGCGCTCAGCGCGCAAAGACCAGGAAAGAGCGCATGCGATCGCAATCAGGATTGGAATGAAATAGGCAATCCGTCTCGAATCCTGCAGCAGAATTAGTGGTGTCTGCATAAAGTACGAATGCCACGGCAAGAGATCGGACTGCAAAGCAAAGAGCGCAATCGAAATCAGCAACAGCTGGGCGGCAACAGGATGCAGTCTGTCTTTGACCCATCCAAAGAGCAACAATACGATTGCGACAAGCACCAAGGGCTGCTCATAAGTCAAAATCAGTTCCCCTAAAGGCTTGGCATCTAGCAGCAAGTCAAGAGAGAACGGGTAATCCCGCATCAGCCAGTCAAAATAGAATAGCTGACTGTTTGTCTGCTCCATATACTGCACGAGATAGCCTGCCGATAAAACCAACGCAATTCCAATCGACAGAATAAAAGAGAGAAGCTTTTTGAGTGTTAGCTTGCGAAGGTTGAACAGGACAAACAAGGCACAGACAAACGCTAGAACAAGTGTTGAAAGAGTATGCGTCTGCACCAGCAAGGCAACAACCACTCCAAGCAAAACTGGATTGTTGCGGTTTTGGTACAGCACTTTATACATGCAGTAAATCAGAAGTGGCACGGCCATTGTGACCGTCGTCATGCCATAACCGTACCACCAGAACAGCATGCTAGAAAGAATTGCCATGCAGAACGCTTTTTTCGTGTTCAAGCCGATTTTGGATATTGCATAATACATCGATGCGCAAAGTCCGAAAACAATCAGACCATTGAGGGAAGTATAGGCGATGACCGCACTGTTTGTAGCAAGGAAGATCAGTGCCGGGATATAGAGCAGCCAGTTGCCGTAGAACATCGGCGAACCATAGCCCACCCCCTGTGCAAACACGAAATTCAGGCTCGGGAAAAGATCTCCATTTTCCAGCGATTGTGCGAGTCCGACGATCCGTCCCATATGGAAGGCATAATCGTGAACCGTGTCCAAACAGTTAAACAGCACATGGTTCGCCACCGCAAAAAGAATCGCATAGACAAGCAGAGCCAAATAGGGGGAACGCCACCATGATTTCTGTCGAATCTGATTCATCGCTATCTCCTTTTCTAATTCCATTTCTAATTATTATCCTGATTATTTGTCCTAAGCTTTTATTATAGGCACGCTCGACACGAGGCAAAAGTTTTTTCTAACTTACGATTGTGTATTTCAGCTAAATCCAAACAGATGGCAGAAAGGAAACGCTTTATAATCTTTTTGCGAAAACGACATACTTTTCACCAGTCGCCGCCTGCTTTGGATTCTTTCGGTGATTTGTTTTGCACAAAGCGCATCAATCAGTAGAATAAAGTGTGGTGATATTATGACAACCTGGTTTTTATTCCTTTTTAGTGAACTTTTCATCGCATGGTGCATCCTTTTTATCGGTTCATCCATCGTTGACGATCCTCAATCTCTGCTCGCTCTTGCAGCGGGATTCAAAAGCAAAAAACTGAAAGAGCATCCGGAACTCTACGAAAAAGTGCAGACTGACTATGGCAAAGACTTAAAGAAAGTCGGACTCATCTCTGCCGTGATTTCCCTTGTCGGTATGCTCTTTGTGATCAGCCTGCCCCAAGAGAACATGATCCAGTTTGCCAACTGCATTCTGCTAGTTGAAATTGTTGTGTTTGTGCTCAACTACGTCCGTCATCAAAACAGTCTGAAAAAAACTCTGGCTGAAGGTGCTCCTGCAGATCCTGCCACTCTTGCGAGAAAATGGGATGAAGCAGTGCTCGAAGAAAACACAGTTGCTGACGAAAAATCAGTTCAGACGACTTCTGACGAAATCGAAACTGAGCCGGTCGTACAGGAAGCCGAAGTAACGATCGAAACAGAAACTGTATCAGTTTCGAAAGATGAACCATCTCCATCTGAACAGGACATTCCATATGAAGAAGATGTTCCTTCCATCGAAGAAATGGATCTCGAAGTCGAAAAACAGAACGAGCCGGAAAGCAGTACGGATAATCTGCCGCCGGTGCTCGGCGATCTCGTTGATTCCATCTACACTCTTGGGGAACAAATCGACCGCGAAGTTCAGAATCCTGATGATTCAGATTCTTCTGATTCCGATCAGGACCAGAAGAACGCCTAAACAAAATAGCTTTAGCCAGTTATGCCCAGTGCAGACTGGCTTTTTTCATGCGAAATGATCCCTGCAATGACCGAAGAAAAAAGAAGGCATTTTCACGCCTTCTCATTTTTCGTTTCTCAGTTAATTTTCTGCAGTCAAATACGTCTGCTGCCGATCACGAATGCATACCCATCCGCTCTGATCGGCTAAATGGCCCCATGTAGCACCATTATCATCAGTCCGGGTTTCATCGATTTCAACTTTTTCGCCGGCGGACAGACTGCCGACAGTTCCTGCATCGAGCGATGGCTGCGAGCGGACTTTCATCACAAACTGCGTCTGATAGACATCGCCATAGCCATATCCCGGTTCAGGATCGTCATCGGAAATAATATCTTCGATAAATTCACCGGAATCATCATAGTCTTCATCATCAAGATCCCAGCCTTCTTCGTCAGTGATCTCTTCAAAAGTCGTGGCATTACTGCTGGATTCCTTCCAGTCATCGGTATAGTCATCATCAAAGTAGCGCTTCATGGATGACGTACTTGTTGGTGTATGCGGTCTGCTCGAAGAATTCCGTGCGCTCTGTGTCATGACAATCAGTCCGAGAATGACAACCAGACAGGAGAGCAGACAGATGACAGTCATCAGAATCATTTTCTGTTTATCGTTACGCTGTGCACCCGGCATCATGCTCATTCGGGCTTCCTGTTCCTGCTTTTCCCGGCGCTCCTGTTCTTCTTTGCGTCTTCTTTCTTCTGTTTCTAAATCCACAGAAGAAATATCCGGCTGGAAGCGGGAAGAAAGCGGCTGATATTCCGCCTGCGAATCTACATGGTCTCCCGCAAATAGACGTCCGAGAAGATTTTTGGATTCTTTTTCTTTTGCGAGTTCCTTTTCGAAGAATTCAGCATCCGGATCCGGAGTCTTTGCCGGTTCAGGGCTGAAATCATCGTTTTGAGCAGGTGCCGTCTCTTCTTTTAAAGCAGCGGAATCCTGTACTCCGGTTTCCTCTACTGTATGCTGTTCCGGATCCTTTGGTGTTTCTGTTTCCGGATTTGTCAGCTGTTTTTCATCGGACTTTTCTTCCAGTCTGATTTTATTTTTAAATACCCTTAAAAGTCTTGGTTTCTCATCCGTCAATTTTCGCCCGCATGCCAGACAGTATTTTGCCTGATCGGGGTTTTCAAGATGGCAGTAAGGACATTCTTTCATCTCTATTCCTCCGTAATAAATCTGTTTGAATTTTGATGGATTCTATTAGGGATCATACATTGTTTAGGCGCAATTGTCTTGAGCCGGCAAAAGGATGATCCTGAATCAGTCGTTCGTAAGGGATTCTTTTAAATTACGGGCTGAAATCAGCTTTTCGGATGTGGATTCTACAGAATGACTTCCATACCGATTTTCTGTTCTTTTAAATCAAGTGAGCGGTAAAACTTGAGAGCATTAATGTTATCTGCCCAGACATTTAACGTCACGTTATAGCACCCGATCGATTTTGCGTAGTCCACAACATAGTCATAGAGCTTATGACCGATGTGCTGACCGCGTGCGTTTTCATCGACACATAAATCATCGATGTAAAGGGTCTTGATATCGGTCAGAATATTATTGTTCAGATGCTGCTGGAGGACGCAGAAAGCATAACCCATCACAACACCTTCATCATTCAAGTAAACAAAAATCGGACGTTTCGGATCCTGAAGAATTTCAATCAGTTCTTCATCCGTATATTTGCGTGCTCCCGCTTTAAACAGATCCGGACGCGCATTGTGGTGAACGTTCAGAACCTGGCTTAATAATTCATGCATTCTTTCAATATCTTTATTTTCTGCCTGACGAATCTGCATTTTCTTCTCCTGCCTTTCCTATGGAATGATCTGTTTCCTTCATCATTCTTTCCGGCTTCTGCCTGAAAAGATAGTCCTATTCTATGCCTCTTTCCTGTAAGCGCCAAAAGTTAAGCGTTCCGAACGACAGGTTCTGTCTCATTTTCTGCTGCTCAGTAAGAAAACTGCGAAAGTTTCGTATACTTTTTAAGAATGAGACCATAGGAGGATGCCATGAAAAATTCTTATCAGATTGTTGCGGTGGATCTGGATGGAACTTTACTGAAATCGGACAAAACCATTCATCCCGACAGTATTTGCGATATTGAACTTGCGACGGCAGAAGGTTTAGAAGTCGTTTACAACACTGGCCGTGCGATCGCAGAGATCGAACCGTTCTTTTCTGCTGTTCCGGAAATGCGCTATGCGATCTGTTACAGCGGCGCCATTGTTTACGATTGCCTTTCCGGAAAGATCATTTACCACAATGAAATCCGGCAGAAGTACGTAAGAAAGATCGTCGAAGTTGCCAATAAGTATCATGCGATGGTTCACTTTCTCGACACGAATGCCTCGATCGTCTCAAAAACCGACATCACGCATATGGCAGATTTTAATATGGGAATCTACCAGCCAATGTATGAGAAGGTCGCGACGACAGTGGATAGTATGGTCGAAGAAGCAGAACATCATGACTCGATTCCGAAAATTAATATTTACTTCCGAAATTTTAAGGATCGTGATGATGCACGTTCCGAATTGAAGGATCTGCCACTGACTTTTGCGAATGCCGAAAATGCAAATCTGGAATTGAATGCTCTTGGCGTCTCCAAAGCACTCGGGCTTGCTCAACTAGCCCGATACCTGAATGTTCCTCTCGATCAGACGGTCGGAATTGGGGATGCTGATAATGACCGCGAAGTGCTGAAAACAGCCGGTTATTCCATTGTCATGAAAAATGGTGCCGAAGATTTAAAGGAATCCTGTGATTACGTGACCGATGACAATGACCATAATGGTGTCGGAAAAGCTCTTCGTCACATTCTCGAACTCAACAAACAGTAATCAGATTCAATATATATGCCAGATAAAAAGCAGAGCCATCCACGCGATATGCTCTGCTTTTTATCTATAAATTGTATTGTTCAGATTTTTTTGTATCTATTTTAATTCATTATTGATTCTAGTGTTTTTCCTGTTTTACAGAGAATAGAATGCGATGCCTTCATCACTCCAGCCATAGGAAACCAGTGCGTTTCTTTCGTTGACATCGATTGTAAAATGGTGGGAGCCTGTTGCAGCATGCGGGTTATACAGACGATAGACTGGCTGAGCTCCCGAAGTGGAAGACAGAGCCGCATTCCAGATCTTTCCTTCCTGACGCCAGCCGCGAATGCCGAGTTCCTTATATTCATTCGTATCGGTCGTGTAATGGTGATCACCGCTGTTCGGATTGTACAGACGATAAACTTCCTGACCTTTCTGCCAGGTGTTGTCCATCCATGCCATACCCTCATCTTTCCAGCCAGCCCCCGAAACGTTGTATAACTCCTCATAGCTGTAAGTGTAGAGATGTTCGCCGGAATTCGGATTGTAGGCACGGTAGATCGGTTGATTTAAATCTCTGGCATTATACGTAATCCAGTACAGCTGTTCGGACAAGAACGGTACACCGCCTGTCCCGATCAGGTCCCAGGTATTCAGATCATGTTCCCCATAATTGAATAAACCAACCGCCTTCAGTCCTTCGGAAAGAACCGGAGAACCGGACTGCCCTTCAATGCCATACATCATATAGCTCAGCTCACGCTGAGTGAAATTGGAAATATAGCCCGGTGAGAGCATCATATTCCGTCCGGGTACATTGGAAACCGCATTTTCGGATGTCGAATAGCCGATCATCATAATATTCTGGTAAACGCCTGTCGGTGAAGCTAATGGCATGATTGAACCATAGCGGCTGAGATCCGCATCCACATCGATCAGTCCGAGGTCTTCCTCGAAGTCCTGCGCAGACTGATAGCCGGTGCGCATATACGCATCCATACCGACTGACTCACTGGAAATTGTCTTGCCGTTTCCGAATGTAATCTCGAGTCCCGTTAAAAAGCCGAGGTTCTCTTCATAATCGTAAATGCAGTGAGCACAGGTCACGATCGTATGTGGCGAAACGATAAAGCCGTTGCCAAGATAGGCAGAGACATCGGATGGTGAACTCGGATTATTAAAATACATTTTCAAAGAAACGACGGCACTATACGGATGTCCCGTTGTCGTCGTAATCAACTGCCGGTTGTCAACTAGTCCGGCTTCATCAAGAAATTCAGATTCATGAATGAAGCCTGCTTTTTCTTTGATGACTGCTGCATCATGCGGAATTTCAGTTCGCGGCAGAGCGTAGCGGATCGCCTGACCGTCATCCGTGATATCGGGACTTTGCGTGGTGATCGGAACATCATCAAATGTGCTTTGCGCCTGAACGGGTGCCGGCATAATCAGGGCGCCGATGCAGAAAACTGACACTGTTATCGCCATCCAGTGCCGTAAATGAGTCATCAGTCCTTTAGGTCTTTCTGTTTTCATCATATTCTCCTTTCATTATTGATGATCTTATATATTCAGTGTACCGTTTTAACGCCTAGAATGTGAGAAAAATATGATCTTTTCACATTGAGAAACAGAGTGATTTTCACATCAAAAAAGCTGTACAGATCCGTTTATGCTTTTCTGTACAGCTTTGAAATCAAATAGACTTTTTTAGGAATTCAGCTTTAGGTTTTCGTTTTATTCTGCAGCTTCAAGCGTGAACAGATCGTTACCTTTTAATTCATCAAGAATCAGCATTTCTTCCGGAACGATATGGCCGACTAAGTTGCGCTGACCATCGTTTTCCATCGGTTTCATGACAATCTGAACTTCTCCGGCATAGTGACGGCAGTTATCGTTCACGACAACAACATCACCTTTTTCGAAGAATGGTTTTTCTACCGGACGGACTTCAACAGTTCTGTGATTGCAGACGAAACGAGGGAAACGGGAACGCAGTGTGTAGTTGAGAGAGTCACCCGATACTCCATGGAATGGCAGAGAGAACATCATTTCTTTTTCGAGATCGCTGACGCCTTCTTCCATATTCATACGTAACGGAATGCGGACTAAGTCGCCGGATGGCAGCATCTGCATTACAGCATCGGTCATCGCATCTCCTGTCGCATCTTTTTCATCAAATGGTGCGTTGTAGAAATAAATCTTGTCGAAAGTTGCTTTTACAGCATCGAGTTCTTCTTCGCTTGCGAATGCGTTACCGATCAGAGCTTCATCAACAGTCTTCATCGCAACCATGTGTTTGAGCTGGGATTCAAGAGGGATGTTACGGTGTTCTTCAATAGTTGGCAGACCATCGGATACCGGCCATGGACCATGAGTTCCTTTGACCTGAGAACTCATGAACATTGCGACTGGATAGTCTTTCAGTTCGATATTTTCAGCTTTGACATCTTCCAATGCCGGGCAGGTATAGCGCTGCGGATAGAAGTTGTGGCAGGTTACGATATTTTCCGGATTTGCGCCGTGAGCAATCGCATTATCGATGA
The DNA here is from genome assembly GCA_051873775.1 of Allobaculum sp. Classification (GTDB taxonomy): domain Bacteria; phylum Bacillota_I; class Bacilli_A; order Erysipelotrichales; family Erysipelotrichaceae; genus Allobaculum. The sequence goes on from JBJEFF010000003.1 coordinate 13,832, forward strand.
TGTCTTTCATGCAGGTGTTGAATTCGATTTTCAGACCCTGTGCATTGTTGACAACCTGTGCATCGCGTTCGTCTTTGTATGGCCCATCCATACGAATGACATCCACGCCCATTTCCTTGAAAACGGACAGATCATCCGGTTTTGCGCCCATCATTTTGAAGAATGCGAAGTTTACGTCACCGTCAACTTCAAATCCGTATTTATGAGCGATTGCGGTAAAGGTCTTGAAGTAATTCATGATTTCTTCTTTGGTTCCCGGTACGGAGAATAAAGAAGTAAATACTTTTGTAAAACCGCGTTCACTCGCCATTTTTAAGTAGCTTTCGATTTCTTCAATGCTTTCCTGTTCAGGATATAAAGATACTCCTAAGCGAATTTTGTTACTCATGTCTATTCACCTTATTCTTTCTATCAGTCTACCCGAAATGCCGTGTTTCCATTGGCCGCTTTAAATCTTAAAAACACCGCAATCGCGGTAAACTTTGTGCATTCATTATACATGGAATCCACCCCATTTTTAATACGCCTCCTGTACGAACAAGCCTTTTCCCTTGGCCTGAAAACGCAGAAAATCCCTGTCTTGAAAAGAGGACGGGGATTTCGAGGAAAAGGAAACAGATTTTGAATTCTTCTCAATCTGTCTCTTATATTAAGGAAAGAAGTTCGGGAAATTTCGTTTGAAAATCTGGATTAGTCCTGTTCTTCCATTTTGAAGATGTAGCGGACTTTGGTCGCATAGCCTTCTGGAGCGCCCGAGAAGCTGGAGAAGTCACGGTTGTAGCTGGAGGTCTGATTGCAGAGCTGTCTGAACGCTTCAATCTCACTTTCACCCCAGCCGAGGACTTCTTTTAATTTACCCATGCCTTCCTCGTTGAAGCGGACAGCACCATCATGAAGCTGGTTGGCGCCATCAACTAACTGATCAGCACCGGCACTCAATTCATCCGTTCCGCTCTTGGCACTCTGGATTCCGTTATCAAGCTGGCTTGCTCCATCGCTTAACTGGATTGCGCCGGCATTTAACTGAACGGAGCCCTCATGCAAGGCAACGCTGCCTTCTAATAATGCCTTGGCACCTGCATCAGCTGACGCAATGCCGGAATGGAGTGAACTCATACCGGAAGATAATTCGGAAGAGCCATCAACTAATTCACTCGCTCCACTGCTTAACTGGCTTAAGCCACCGGTTAACTGACTCGTTCCATCACTCAGTTGCGATGCGCCATTCGAAAGCTGGTCAACTCCACCTTTGAGTTGTGTGAGCAATTCGCTTAAAGATGTTCCCACTTGGGAAATCCCGTCAGATAAAGAAAGTGGCGTTGCTTCAGAACCGCTATTCGTGTCCGTCTTTAAATCGTCTGCGGCCTGCTGAAGATTTGATGAAGTCTGATTGAGGACATCCGAACCGTTTTGCAGATCATCAGCACTCTGACTTGCGGTTTGGGCAGAAGCCTGAATTTCACTGCTTGCCTGTTTAATTAAATCACTAGCATCACTGTCAATACCGTTAATATGAGCGGTAATCGGCGCAATTGGTTCACTCGCATCAGCAGCAGAAGCTTTCGCACTCGCAAGAGCGCTATTCGCAGCTCTGACACTCGCAAGAGCACCGGAAGCATCCGGTAAGGAGTTTGCGGCACTCTGAAGCGCTGCAGCGGCTTCCGGATTCGTTTCAGCCAGACTTGCTGCCTGAGCGAGCAGATTCTGACGTGTGTTTTCCACACCGGACTGAACATTTGCGATTTCATTTTCAGCCTGAGCGTTGGAGCTGATTGCGGCATCGATGTCTGCACTGATCTGGCTGACTTTACTGCCGGCAAGTTTCTCATTAGCACTCGCAATCTGCTTGTTAGCCTGATCAACTGAACTCTGAATGGCATCTAAGGACTCATTGGTCTGATTAACACCCTGGGAAAGTTTATCAGCGGCACCTGGAAGAGCTGCGGCAGCATTGGCGAGATTATTGGATGCATTCGTTGCGGTATTTGCCTGTGCATTCATCTGATTACTGCCGGCTTTAGCAGTCTGAGCAGCTTGACTTGTACTGCTTGTGGCGGCGGTCAGTTTTGTCTGAAGCTCGGCATTTTCAGCCTGTAAATTTCCCACCTGATTTTCATACATTTTTGCTAAATCCATAAGCTGTTTAAGTGATGTCTGGACTGGATCAGGGACATCTTTCAACTGTGATTGTAATGCAGTGACACCCTCTTCAATAGCTTTAGCACCTCCATCAACCTTACTTGCCGCAGCACTGGCGGTATCTAGTCCGTTCTTTAACTCACTTGCGCCACTGGAAAGTCTGCTTGAACCATCAACCAACTGATCGGCACCGGCAAGAAGAGCGCTTGTGCCATCTTTTAAGGAACTGCTTCCGTCAGAGAGTTTTGCGGTTCCATCAACTGCCTGGGCAGTTCCGTCTTTTAACTGACCGGCTCCGGCAACTAATGCGCTGCTGCCCGTCTGAAGCTGGCTCATACCATCCGCAAGTTTAGTTGTACCATTTTTTAAAGTTCCTAAACCGTCCGCAAGTTCTGCGGAACCAGCTTCAAGCTGATCTGCTCCGTCAAAGAGCTGGGACATCTGACTGGTTAAATCAGAAATGCTGTCAAGATTAGCGAGTTCATCCAACTGGAACTCGTTGGACATGCCGACATATAAAGCCGGTGTCTGATAATCTTTTACATCCGCTTCAATGACAATATCGTCACTCGCATCCAGTTTATCGCCGAGATCCCCTAATCCGACGCTGTCGAGTGTTTCGGTAAGTCCCGGAACGGCTGCGAATAATAAGAACTGTTTGTCGCCGTCATTGACGATTTTCCCCTGATCACATTTCACATCGGTGAAAATATTATCTTCAAGATCCATCAGACCTCCGGCAAGGAAAGTCGGATGAACCTTAACCTGTTTTCCATCTACATTCACGACTTTGGAATCGACGTTTTTCAGATGGACGGTCATCACTAAATGACCGTTTTTACCTTTCAGATCTCTGGCTTTGATATCCTTGCCGTTGAGCTGATAAGTAATGTCTACCGATACCGGAGGTTTTTCGGTTGTTGTACCCTGGTAGTAAAGATCGTTTCCTTCAACGTTCCAGGTGAAGTTCTTTCCGCTAACCTGTGGCTGTTCGTCCCCTTTTACGTTCTCCACATCCTGCAGATTAAGAACTTCTTTTACATTCTGCAGCCCATCGTCATCATGCAGCCAGGAAGAGACAATCGTCTTATTGACGTTGCCGTCTTCATCGATGAAAGAATAAACGGTTTCAGTTTTACTTCCCTGCTGATCGTCTTCTTTCGCCAGCACACTTGCCGGCAGCATGGAAACGACCATGCTCGATGATAATAATGAAGCTGACAGAATCTGAATTGTATGATTTCTTTTATCCTTACGCATATACTAGGTTTCCTTCGCTTTCTTTCGAGAATGAATCAGCAGCATGTTCTGCAGGTTCATTTAATTTATCTGTTCCATTGGAGACTGTCTGAATTTCAACAGTTTCCGTAATATTTGTTTCTTCTTCCTGTTTTGTTTCTTTTGAAGCTGGTACGGATTTCGGCCAGCCTTTTGTGGTTTTGCCGATCCATTTGTTACATACGAGAAGCAGACTTGGCAGAACGGTCAGGATGACAATGACGGAAATTAAAGCACCGCGGCCAAGCAGTGTACATAACGACTGGATCAGGTCCATCTTCGCAATCAGCGATACACCGGAACATGCCGCAAAGAACGACAGACCGGAAGTCATAATCGATGGCATTGTCTGCGTAATCGCTTCGACAATCGCCTCTTTCGGAGCTAAGCCTTTTCCAAGTTCTTCTTTGAAGCGGCTGGTCATCAGGATGGCGTAGTCGATACATGCGCCTAACTGAATAGTGCCGATGACGATACCGGCAATAAATGGGAGTTCCTGATTGAGCAGGAACGGAATACCCATGTTAACGAAGATCGCAAATTCAATACATAAAACCAGAATGACTGGTAATACGAGCGATTTAAACGTCAGCGCAATAATGATGAAGATAGCCAGAATGGATACGATGTTGACCATCTGGAAATCGACATTGGTGACGGCGATCAGATCTTTGGTCAGGTTACCCTCACCGGCGATCATGCCGTTCGGATCATATTTGCGGATGATCGCATTCATATCATCGATCTGTTTATTGATCTCATCCGTTGCGGTACGGAAGGAGGTGTTAACAAGAATCAGCTTATATTTGTCTGTTTCCAGGAAATCGCGAATCGCTTCCGGTTCAAGTTCCTGCGGAATCATCGGTCCGACGAATTTCTCATAGGCGATTACACCGGTAATACCATCGAGATCTTCAATTTCGTTAATCATGCTCTTCGTTTCTCTAGAGCTGAGATTCTTATCGACGATGACAAAGTGAGACGTTGTCATATCGAATTTATCTTTTAATTCATTTGTGCCGATCACACTTGGTAAATCTCCAGGCAGTGAAGCGGCTAAATCGTAGTACTGTTTCGTATTCGCATTACATATCAGTGCCGGAACGAACAGAACCGCAAACGCAATCAGAATCGCTTTGTGATGCGCTTCTACCCATTTTGCGAAGTTCGGGAAGGAGCGGATCAGAACCGGGTGCTGCCATTTTTCAATCCACGGATCGAAGAACATCAGCAGTGACGGCAGAATCAGAATGGTTGAAACGACCGCAAGCAGAACACCTTTGGCCATGACAATACCGATATCCTTACCAAGGGTCAGCTGCATGACGAGCAGTGCCAGGAATCCGGCAATAGTGGTAATAGAAGAGCTGGTAATCGATACCCATGTCGCATGAATGGCTCTTGCCATTGCTTCTTCCTTGTTATCCCTCTTGCCTTTTTCTTCCTGATAACGGTGCAGCAGGAAGATGGAGTAGTCCATCGAGACAGCGAGCAGCAGGATCATACTTAATGCTTTGGTGACATAGGAGATCTCACCGAGGAAGTAGTTAGTTCCCATGTTGTAGGCAATCGGGTACACCATGCCAAGAATGAAGACAAACGGTGCGATCCACGATTTCAGTCCTAATGAGAGGACAACGAGAACAAGCAGAACCGCGATTGTTGAATAAATCGGTGTTTCGCGGTCGACCATTGCTTTGGTATCCGCCGTGATCGCTGAGAATCCGGCTACATGTTCCTGATCATTGGAGATCTTCTTGATTTCTTCAATGGCATTCATGGTGGAATCACTTGCGGCCGGCTCCTTGAAGGTGACGATAATCATCGTCGCATTGTCGGCATACAAGGCATCCGTTAATGCTGAAGGCAGTGCTTCTTTCGGGATGGTGATGTCGGCTACATCGCTGCGCCAGAGCACCCGGTCGACACCGTCGATCTGACGAATCTGTTCTTCCAGATCTTCAACCTCTTTTTCTGAAGCATCATCGACGACAACCATAGCGGTTCCCGCCAGGTTGAAGTCGTCATTCAAATGATCATTGGCGATCATTGAAGGTGACTCCTGCGGCAGGTACGACAGAATATCGTAGTTGACGCGCGTATTGAAATAACCCCACAGTGCCGGAATCAGCAGGATACTTGCGATCAGTAAAATCCAGTTCCGGTACTTGACGATAAATTTAGAAATCTTTTCCATGAGTACAAGTTCCTTTCACGAGAAACATCCTATGTCTAAATTGACCGTTGGTCAATATTTAAACCCTGAAAATATCGGTACACTTTTAGAAATTTGTCTATATATTGACCGTTGGTCAATTTGTTGCGTAATCGGTGACTTTGCGTATAATGAAAGTATGCCAAGCAAAATTCAGCAGAATAAACTCCATAAGAAAAATTCTCTCATCGATGCAGCGTTCGGTTTATTCACCAGCCGCGATCTTAAAGATATTTCCATTTCGGACATCACCACGAAAGCCGGTGTCGCAAAAGGGACGTTTTATCAGTTTTTCAAAGACAAATACGATTTGCGCGATTATCTGATCACTTTTGAATCGCGCAAAGTGCTCCTCAAGGCACTCAACGAACTCGAGCAGAATGACTTTCGCAATTTCGAAGATGCGATTGTATTTATGATTAATCAGGTGCTCAACCAGCTGATCACCAATCCCCTGCTTTTAAAACTGATCCGACGCAACCTCTCTTTTGGCACGCTCCATGCCCAGCTCAACATGTTGTCGGAAGAAGAAAGCGATCTGTGTTCCCGGTTTACCGCTCATGCCCGCAAATGCGGCATCGAATATGCCCAACCCAAAATTATTTTTACAATGATCATCGAATTGACCGGATCCATCTGTTATGACGCAATTGTCGAAAATCAGCCGGCTCCAGTTGAAGTGGTCAAACCCGCTTTGTTTGAAGCGGTGCGCGCCATTCTTGCCACCGCAAAGCGGGCTGATTTCCCTCTTGCCTAAATTTTCTTTCTTTCCTAAATGCACAAAAAGACTTGCCGTTGCCGCAAGTCTTTTTGTTTGTTTATCCATGGTATACAAATTTCTCCTCAAATTCGTATAATGGGAGGAGCGCAAGTTTTTGTCTGTTTATCTGAATGATGAGGTTTTTTTAATGGAAGCAACGAACTCTATCACAACCGAAGCCGCACTGAAAAAAGCTCAGGAAAGTGTGTGCGCGGTATTACGGGCCGGCACCATGCTCATGAGCAGCGGCGCAGAAGTCTACCGTGTAGAAGAAACGATGACCCGCTTAGGAAATGCCATTCCCGACATCGATTCGTGTATTGCCTATGTGACGGTGACGGGCATTATCTGTTCGGTGGATTGTCAGGGACAAACCGTTACCCGCATTGCCCGTATGAAAGATTCCAAACGTAATCTTTCGATCGTCAATGCGATTAATGATTTATCGCGTCAGGCTGAAGCTCACCATTTTCCCCTTCAAGTCATTTCAAACCGCCTGGATGCGATTGATGCTCTGCCCAACTACTCCGATTTCACAACTGCTTTATGGGGTGCCATCGGAGCTGCCGGATTTGTCATTTTTTTCGGGGGAACTCTGATTGAAATGGCTTTTGTCTTTGTGATCGGACTGATCATCCGTTACCTGTCGGTTCTGCTCGACAGGATCGCGATCAATCCGTTTATTGTGAACGCCTTTCTCTCTTTAATCATTGCGATACTCTCTGTGATTGCTCATCGTTTCTATCAGCTGGCAGATGTCTCGACGATGATCATCTCCTCGATCATGTTGCTCGTACCGGGTTTGATGATCACCAATGCTCTTCGCGATTCGGTGATGGGCGAACCCCTTTCTGCTCTGGTTCTGTTAACAGAAGCCGTGCTCATTGCCTGTGCCATCGCATTAGGCGCGATTGCCGGACTCTACATCATGGGGTACTGAAATGGAACAAGTATGGACACAGCTTATCTGGCAGGGTTTCATCGGAGCACTTCTGCCCTCAATCGGCTTTGGCGTTCTGTTTAATGTTCGCGGTCGTTCTTTGTTGCTTGCCGGTCTGACCGGCGGAGTCGGAGGACTGATGTACCAGTTCAGCCTCTATTGCGGAATCAGCGATACCGTTGCCAACTTCATTGCGGCTGCCGCGCTCAGTGTATGCGGGGAAATCTTTGCCCGCAAAATGAAAACGACGGTCTCAACCTTTACCGCCGTTGCCCTGATTCCTTTAGTTCCCGGTGGTGGAGCATATGAAATGATGGTAGAATTTTCGAGAGGAAATACACTCGAGGGTCTGATGAAAGCCGTGCATGTTCTCTCAATTTCCGGCATGCTGTGCCTCGGCATTTTGACCGTTTCCACAATCACGCGCTTCTTCTTTTACTCCAGGCGCAAAATTGCCAACACTCATGAATTAATTATGGAAAAAGTCTCCTTTGGCCTGGCCGGCAAAGAGTACCCTGCTGCCAGATCTTGCCATCAGGAAAATAACGATTCCCAAACGGACAACAATCCGGATCCTGAATCCCTACCCCGTTTGTGAAGGCGAAGAAGAATATAAAAATGCCGCTGTTCACTCATTATTGAGCACAGCGGCATTTTGTTTTCTCTGATATGAAAGCCCCCTACGTCAAGGCGTAAAAGGCCTTATGTGGTTCGT
>JBJEFF010000004.1:0-21586 GCA_051873775.1 Allobaculum sp.
CCGCTGTAGGCGATTTTTTTATGAGGAATAGCCCGTCATTTTTTTAATGGTTACGCAACAGAAAAAGGCTGGTCAGCACCGCGCCATAAACGCCGCTTTCCAGCCTTCAAGTATTCAGTTTGGATTAAATCAGTTCTTTGAGCATGTCCTTGAGCAGATGGATATTCTTGCTTGACATGAAAAGATAGACAGCAGGACCATGAGCCGCAAGTGTTTTTGCGCCTTCCTGATCAAGCGTAATCAGCTTGCCGTTAGTCAGACGGTCGACTAAATCCTGGATAGTCACTGTGATCGTTTCATCCTCACGTCTGATATTGGCATCAAAGTCAAGAACAAAACTTTCATCCGCTTCGTTTAAAGATTCGGCAAAGCGGTCCAGGAAATACTGCAGACGACTATAGCGGTCCGGTTTATAAAGAGCAATGACTTTTTTACCCGGATAACGTTTGCGTACCGAACGGATCATCTGACTGATTGCGGTCGGATGATGCGCATAGTCATCGACCAGTACATTTTCGCCAACTTCTTCAATAACGAAGCGGCGGGCAATTCCTTCAAAAGTGGAAAGGCGATCCGCAATCTCGTCATACGGCATCCCCATTTCAGCCGCAAGTGCGAAAGCACCTAGCGAATCCCACGCAAAAGGCAGACCGGATTCACGGAGTACAAGATGAGCGATAATTCTGCCATCTTTTTCGACATCCATCTCCGTTCCCTTTTCGTTTTCAACAAGGTTGATTCCACGGTAATCGTTGCCTTCTTCTAGTCCGTAAGTGACGACATCGACCGGATAAGTCAGATGTTTCAGATACGGATCATCACCGAAGATCACGGCTTTTTTATGGATCTGTTTGGCAAAGCTCTGGAATGCGGAAATATAGTCATCGAGATCCTTGTAGTAATCGACATGGTCTAATTCAATGTTGGTCAGCAGTGCATAATCCGGTTCGTAAGCGAGGAAATGCCGTTTGAATTCGCAGGATTCGAGAACAAAGTTCTTCGCATCATCCGGCATATGCCCATGACCATCGCCGATCAGATAGGCCGTCGGTTCGTAAGCTTCGAGAATATGGGCTAAAAGTCCGGTGGTCGTCGACTTACCATGGCAGCCGGCTACGCAGATTGCGTTGTAGTCATGAAGAAGTTTGCCGAGGTATTCGTTATACCAGTACAGATCGACATTTTTCATCTCACGAGCGCGTTTCACTTCAGGATGATCCTCACCGAATGCAAGACCGGCGATGACTGTATCCCCTTCATGAATGTTGTCGGCATCAAAAGGCAGAATCTGAATGCCTCTCTGTTTTAAACCGTCTTCTGTAAATACATATTTTTCAATATCGGAGCCACGGACATCCTGACCTGTATCAGCGAGAATCTGCGCTAAGGCAGACATGCCCGTGCCTTTAATTCCTGTAAAGAAAATCCCCATTATTTAACCCTCTTTCCTAAGCGTCCTGTTCAGTTTTCTGACCATCTTCAGAAGCTGGTTTGCTGGTCTGACCTGCCGGACGGGAAAGATAGCTTGCTAAATCAGCAGATCCGGTTTCTTTCGGGTCTGCTTCAGTTTCGGTTACGACTTCCTTGCGCGGAGCCGCTTTTTTTCTTTTGTGATCACTGTTCTTGTGATTCACTTTCACTGGACCTGAAGCAGAAGAGTTCGGTTCACGGGTCCCGAAAATCGGAGAAATGATGGCGGTCATTTCGGATGCATCAACCGGTTTAGTCAGATTGATAGCATCATGAACCATATTGGTATCTTTTTCTTCTTCTTTAATATCGCCGTAAATCGGAGAAATAATCGAAGAGTAGTCCTGGCGGATCACGTTAGCGCGGTTAGCACGGTTGATCTGCGGACGGCTCTGATGGGTACGGGATGGTTTCGGTTTCTCTTCCACAACATCTTCAATAGCGGAAAGGAACTGACCGGACTGAGGCTGTGCAGAAACCTGCGGTTCGACATACAGTCCCGGCTGAGAAATGACATTTGCGTCGGTGACAGCTGCTTCCTGAATGGCAGGAGCCGGTGCAGCAACAGCAGGTGTCGCTGGTGTCGGGGCAGGAGTTTCTGCCGGAGTATTATTCCGTTTTAAAAAGGACGGTAAGGAGCGCTGTGGGGCGCTGACTTCAACTTCTTCCTCTTCTTCTAATTCATCATCTTCAACTGTTTCGTAAAGAAACGATTTCATTACATCTTTAAATCCCATTCGTTATGCCTCCTTTACCGAGTTCAAAAAGCCCTGGATTTCCTGCGGAGTTTTGCGGAGTTTGGAAACCAGACGTCCGATTTCCTTTCCGGATTGATAAACGGTAAAAGACGGGATTCCCAGAATTTCCTGTGCGATGGCTTCATCGAGAAGTTCATCACGGTCTATTTTATAGAAATCGAAATCGGGATTATCGGCTTCAATCTGATCCAGGAAGGGTACAAGATAAACGCAGTCCGGGCACCATGCAGCTGACCAGAGGAAAACTACTGGTTTTTCCGAATTTTTAAGAGCATTGATCTCTTCAATAGTGTGCACTTGTTTCATATTCAGTTTTTATCTTTCTTTTGATTTTGTTTAGGCCTGTTTCAAACGGCTATTCGTTATCGCCTAAAGGATGTTTCGTCCAGACGCAGCGGTAAATCGGCTGTCCGTTTTCAACGAATTTAGCTTCATATTCCGTAAGCGGATCTTCCGGATGTTCCTCACGCCGAAAATCGACACTGATCTCTTCAAGATAGAAGCCGGCATTCAGAAATTCAAGAATTGAATATTCGAATAGCGAGCTGTTATCGGTTTTCATCATGATCCGGCCATCATCACTTAGCAGCTGCTGATACTGCTTGAGAAAGGCGGGCGCAGTCAGTCTGCGTTTGGCATTTCGCTTTTTCGGCCACGGATCAGAAAAGTTTAAATGCAGAACATCCACTTCTCCACTGCCAAAGCATAAATCTAAATCCGCTCCATCGCCATAGATAAGACGCAGATTGTTTAAATTTGCTTCATCGAATTTCTTTGCAGCCAGACCGGCAGCACTTTCATTTTTTTCGACAGCAACAAACAGATCATCCGGATACAGTGCAGCCATGGCACTCGAATAACCGCCTTTTCCGCATCCGATTTCAAGATGCAGCTTCTGTTCCGGTTTCTTGTCCGGCCAGACGGTTTTCCATGACTGATCCATCTGAATGCGGGACGGGCTCGAGGTCAGGTATTCCGCTGCCCAGGGAATCCGACGCATCCTCATTGATTGGCTAACCGTTCGATTGCAGCCGCATAGATCGCAATCGCCTCTTTTAAGGATTCAATCGCAATTCCTTCATCCGCTTCATGGCATCCGCCTAGCTTCAGATCTTTAGGAGCGCGAACCCAAGGTTTTTCCGGACCGAAGGCAACGAAGTTGTCAAACATCTTTGCATAAGTACCACCGCCAATGGTGATTGCCGGGCGGAAATCATCGCCGGAGTATTCCTTATACGCAGCCATCAGGTTCTGAACCAGCGGTGAATTCGGATCAACGAATAATGGATCACCGGCAGAAACAACACTGGATGTAATAGAGTTGTTCAGTTCTTCGCAGGCAGTCTTGAAGCCTTTTGCGATCGCTTCAACTGTTGTATCGTTCGGATAACGGATATCGATCAGCACGTGCATATGACCGTTTTCCGCCGAAACAAGTCCTGTGTTCATCGTCAGGAATCCCATGTAGACACCATTGACATCGATCGCTTCCGGAGTTCCCTTCCAGTCCCATAAAAGAGAATGCATTTCTTTTGCCAGTTTATCGTTATAAGCATTGCCAATGTAGTTTAACAGCATGACAGCTGCGTTCTTTCCAAGCCAAGGTACAGAAGCATGAGCAGCTTTACCGATGACTTCGAGAACGACTTTGCCATCTTTGACTTCGCCATGTCCGGAAACACCGTTTGTAGCCAGGAAGAAATTGAAGAGATCTTCATCAAACTGGTCTGTCTTTAAAGTTGCGGTAGCTTTTTCAATCACAATATTGACTCTTGTTCCGGCTTTGAAAGATTCGATAATGGAATCCTGATCGCTGTCTAATGCGATATGCAGGTTTCCTTTTTCACCGTAGATCACCGGGAAGTCGGCATCCGGAGTGAAGCCCATTGTCGGGATCGGTCCGGTCTTGACATATTCTGCAATTCCGCCCATGCCGCTTTCTTCATCGGTACCGGCAATCAGCATGACTTTGCGTTTCAGTGGTACGTTAAGATCTTTCAGCATTTTTAAAGCATAGTAGCTCGCCATGAAAGGTCCTTTGTCATCAAGGACGCCACGGCCGAATAAGTAACCGCGGTCTTCGCTCATTTTGAGAGGATCGTGTTCCCATCCGTCACCGAGAGGTACAATATCAAGATGACCGAGAACGCCGACGCTTTCTTCACCATCACCGTAAGTGATCAGGCCGGCATAACCGTTATAATTTTTAACGTTAAAACCGTCTCTTTTTCCTTTTTCGAGCATCAGTTCGAGTGCTTCTTTAACTTTTGGTCCGAAAGGAGCACCTTCAAAGGAATGTTCAACGTCGCGGGTCGATTCGATCGCAACGATATCTGCTAAATCCTGTTTAAAGTTTTCAAAGTAATCTTCTACTAAAGTTTGATAATTCATATTGTTTTCCCTATCCTTTAAAATTCATTATAAAGCATGAAGGATAATATTCGAAATGGTTACTCAATTCTGTATTTTTCCTGCATTTTTCCTGAGAAACAACTATTTATGGAGAATTGCCATAGCTGAAAAAAACCGGAAGTTTTTGCTTCCGGTTTTCATATTTTTTCGTGAAATGAATATCAGAAAACGCAGTGACTATTCAGCTTCTTTTGGCTGCTCTTCAGCTTTGACAGCTTCAGCTTCTGCTTTGTTTTCTTTAGTTTCGTCATTCTTATGATGATCAAAGCGGCGTGGTCCGTTGCCGCGGCGGTTGTCTTTACGAGGTCCGCGGTTACGTTCCGGTTCCTTGTAATTTGCCGGTTTTGGCAGCAGCGCTTTTGCGGAAACGTTAACTTTACCGTTTTCGATTTCGATGACTTTGACATCGATCAGATCACCGAGTTTGAGAACATCTTCAACTTTTGCGACATGATTCCAGCTGATGTTGGATACATGCAGCAGACCGTCTGTTTTGCCGAACAGGTTAACGAATGCACCGTAACTTTCGATACGGACAACTTTACCTTCGAAGACATCGCCGACTTTAGCTTCACGACAGATATCCTTGATCTGACCCATAGCTTTGTCGATTGCTTCCTGCGACATATGGTAAACAACAACTGTTCCGTCATCATCGATATCGATCTTGACGTTGTCGCATTCAGCAATGATCTTGTTGATCATCTTACCACCCGGACCGATAACGTCTTTGATCTTATCCGGGTTGATCTTCATGATGGCAGTCTTCGGAGCATAAGGAGAGAGTTCCTTACGTGGTTCAGGGATAGCAGCAAGCATGTTCGCAAGAATCTGCTGACGTGCACCGTGTGCCTGAGCTAATGCTTCCTTGAAGATATCGCGGGTAATACCTTTTACCTTGATATCCATCTGTAAAGCAGTGATCCCTTTTTCAGTTCCGGCAACTTTGAAGTCCATGTCGCCGAAGTGGTCTTCCATACCCTGGATATCTGTTAAAACTGTATATTTACCTGTTTCTTCATCCATGATCAGACCCATCGCAACACCGGCTACTGGTGCTTTGATCGGTACACCGGCAGCCATCAGGGACATAGTGCCGGCACAGATGGAAGCCTGAGAGGAAGAACCGTTGGATTCGGTAACTTCCGCTACAGTACGGATTGCATAAGGGAATTCTTCTTCACTTGGAAGAACTTTGGATAATGCACGTTCACCAAGAGCACCATGACCGATTTCACGGCGTCCCGGGCTGCCCATACGTCCTACTTCACCAACAGAGTATGGCGGGAAGTTATAGTGATGCATGAAGCGTTTATTTTCAACTTCGGTAACGTCATCGATAATCTGGTTTTCGTTGAGGGCACCTAAAGTCGTTGTGGAAATAACCTGAGTTTCACCACGGGTGAACATAGCAGAACCATGAACACGCGGCAGCAGGTCAACCTGGGAATTCAGCGGACGGATTTCATCAATTGCACGGCCATCCGGACGTACTTTGTCTTCGATGATCAGACGGCGTACTTCATCTGCTTCGATGGAACGGCAGATGGAACCAGCCTGTTTAACAGCTTCTGCTTTGTCTTTTTCGCTCGCATATTCTTTTGCTGCATATTCTTCCTTAGCGGCATCCACTAACTGATCGATAGCTACGTAGCGTTCGAGTTTGCCAGGAATGGATACGGCTTTGCGGATATCTGCTTCGTATTTTTCGCGCACTGCTTTTTCGAGTTCAGGATCCGGTGCGTATAAGGAGACTTCACGTTTTTCCTTACCGCATGCGGCGATGATTTCGTTTTCGAATGCGCAGAGTTCCTTGATTTTTTCGTGACCGAACATTAATGCTTCGAGCATTGTATCTTCGTCCACTTCGTTTGCACCGGCTTCAACCATGTTTAATGCCTGCGCAGTACCGGCAACGGTCAGCTCGATGGTAGAACGTTCTGCCTGTTCGAGATCCGGGTTGCACACGAATTCACCATCGACTAAACCAACGCGCACACCAGCAATTGGTCCGCCGAAAGGAATATCGGAAATGCACAGCGCTAAAGAAGCGCCGAGCATTGCTGCCATTTCGGATGAAGCGTTCTGGTCAACGGAAAGAACGGTGTTGACAACCTGCACTTCGTTACGGAATCCGTCCGCAAACAGAGGACGGATCGGACGGTCGATCATACGCGCCGTCAGAGTCGCATGTTCTGTCGGACGTCCTTCACGACGCAGGAATCCGCCTGGGATTTTACCAACAGAATACAGCTTTTCTTCATAACTAACTGTCAGTGGAAAGAAGTCGAGTCCTTCTTTAGCCTGGGCACTTGCCGTAGCAGCCGAAAGAACGACTGTATCTTCGTAACGGACTAAAACTGCACCATTTGCCTGTTTGGCAATTTCGCCAGTTTCAACCGTGATGTTTTTTCCACAGAAGTCAAGATGAAATACCTGTTTTGACATCTTGTCTGTATACCTCACTTTTATTCTTTTATTTTTCGTCAATGCTCATCATAACACAACAGTTAGAACTCGTCTTGAAATCTTATCTCCATGTTGATTTTATGAAAGATTCGGTCTTTTTTCCGGATTGTTCTCTGACTTTTCAGGCAGAAAAAAATCCCGGCAGGCTCTTTAGCGTGACCAGGATCTTCATATTTTTTCTATTTATGCGTCTGCATGCAATAAACACTGAGCAGCGTCAATTACTTTGCTGATTGGGAAGAGGAAGCTGAACTCGTCTTGGTATCTGCTTTAGATTCAGAAGAGACTTTGCTGTCTTCCTTAGATACTTCTTTTGAGGAGGCTTCCGATTCTGCAGTGGATGTTTCTGTACTTTGAGAAGCCTTTTCAGAGTCCTTATTTTCAAAAGTCTGCAGCAGGGTGAAGGAATCTCCTTCTTTTAAGGAACCGGAATGAATGGCGTCAAAGAAATCGGCGAAGAATGTATGCCATTTTTCATCAACTGTTTTTAAGGTCAGCGTATCGGTTCCGTTTAACTGTACGCTCTTTCCGTCTTTAAGCGCTTCTGAACGGTTCGTCGCATCAATCTGAGTGACCGCCCCGCTTTCATTCATGGTGATACTATAGGTAACTTCCTGAGCCGTAAATTCATCGAGGATGAAGGAGCCGTCTCCTTTGACATCCACACGGTCATAACCATAAACCGTACTGAAAGTGGAATTCAGGGTTTCGTTATAGGATTCCTGATCTGCAATGGTAATGGTCCAGATGTAATTGTCCCCTGACTCTTCCAGCTTGAAGCTATACGCTTCCGGGTGATCGAACGGAGAGACAAGCAGGTTTCCTTCAATGACATGATCGAGAGGAAAGGCAATCGCCTGATCGATGTAGGAATCCATATCTTTATCCGAAGTCTCTTTAAACTGGCCATCTTCCTGATTGATCGTCTGCACGACAAACTTGCCGTGTTCGTTAGCAAACTGTCCGGCGCCATCCGGCGTACCGAAAACGGTGGTGATGTTATTTTTATGGTAAGCCATCAGACCGTAGTTTGCTTCGTCACCGGATTCTTCTTCATAGAGTTCGTAGAATGTCTGGTCCTTGCCGAAGCGGATATCAAAGTTTTTAAAGTTGCTTTCGTTCGTATTCAGTTCGTCATCTTGAACATTCAACCCGATCGCATGGGTCGTTTCACTCGTCTGATAACCGTCTTTGTACTGTTCTTTCGTCGCTTCTGTGAGTTTGCTCAGGACAGCCTGAATCTCTTCGGCACTTGATGTCGTAGAAATACCGGCAACTTCCTTCATCAGCTCATTAGGAGCATCCTCGGTTGTCAGGACTATTTTCTGGGAAGAACACCCTGCTAAGAAAACAGATGCGCTTAAAGCGCTGCTTATCGTGATGGCACTCAGCCATTTGAATTTGTTCATAATATCTCCTTGCCTGTCTTTATTTTAGACAAAACATGAGGAGTTTGGACTCAATACGCTCAAAAAGCAAGCCCTGAATACCAGCTATTCCCTTTTTAAAAGGCCGGAAAGCGTTTAAACACGCCAAAATGAACAGAATTCAGTCAATTTCAAGCATTTGTCTAAAAGCCGATATTCTTCGTGTTTTCCGGTGGTTTTCAGTTGATTCCACAGTTGTCTTATACAATCCGTGCCTCTTTTCGGATAAAAAAAAAGCAAGCGTAAGCTTACTTTCTCAGACCAAGTCTATCAATCAGGTTTTTGTAACGATCCAGGTCTTTGTCTTTCAGATAAGCTAATAAGCTTTTTCTGTGACCAACCATTTTCATCAGACCTCTGTAGGAATGATAGTCGTGTTTGTGAACTTTGAAGTGCTCAGTCAGTTCATTGATACGAGCAGTCAGAATTGCAATCTGTACTTCAGGAGAACCAGTGTCTCCTTCGTGAATTGCATATTCTTTGATGATAGCTTCTTTTTCTGCGTTTTTCATAATAGATATGCTCTCCTTTTATATTTATTTAAATCCAATCGAAGCCTCGGTCGGAGTGTCCAAAAGCCGCGAATGAATCTTAAGTATGTTATCAGTCTTCCATCAGGAATTCAACTAAAATCGTGTCAAGAATTTCCATTCCCTTTTTTGTGATCGAAATTCGGTTATTCTTCTCTACAAAGTAATCATCGTACCGATCCAGTACAGTCGCATAGCGCTTGTGGAAGTCCATTTTATAACGCTCATTCCAGGCTTTCCAGTCAAGACCTGTCGTGGTTCGAAAGCCGGTCATGATCGCATCAAACCACGGATTGTCGTCTTCTTCATAAACAATCCTCGAATGTCCGGAAACAAAGTCATTCAGCGTACCGTCATGGTGATACAGTCCGGTTTCATCGCGTCCGACGGCGCCGAACCCGAATCCGTAGTATTTGCCGTCATCCCATATGAGTGAGTTATGAAGACCGTACTTATGAGCACGGGCAAAAGAACTCACTTCGTAATGTTCAAATCCTGCTTTGGTCAGACGGTTTTCTATGCGCTCATACATCAGCGCATTTTCTTCATCATCTAAAGGCTCATAACCCATTCTTCCGAGAGCAGAATCCGGTTCAAGAATCAGTGAATAGATGGAAAGATGATCGATATTCAGTTCAAGAAACTGATCGAGATCATGATCGAGATCTTCGAGAGTCTGCGACTGGAAGCCATAGATCAGATCGGCACTGATATTGTCAAATCCTGCCTTACGGCATAGGCTGATCGCTTCTTTTGCCTGAGCGGGACTGTGATGACGGTTCATCTTCTTTAACCGCCCATAGTCGAATGTCTCGATTCCGATGGAAATCCGGTTAATTCCTAAAGAACGGGCTTTAATCAGCCATTCTTCTGTAATGGATTCAGGATTGGCTTCAATCGTCCATTCCCCCTGCGGATCAAAGTAATCCGCAAAAGCAGTGGCAAGACGATCTAACTGGGCAACAGAAAGAACACTTGGCGTACCACCGCCAAAATAAATCGTTTTTAAGCGGAACTGCGGATCCTGTTTACGGGCTTCCCTAAGTGTGCGGGTAACTTCCTCGCAGATGACATTCAGCCACGGGTTAATGAGCTTTAAATTCGCACTTCGCAAAAATGCACAGTACGTACAGATCGAAGAACAGAACGGGACGTGCAGGTAGGCACTCGGGATCATTACTTGTCGTCATCCATGGAAAGGACAGCCATGAAGGCTTCCTGCGGAATTTCGACAGAGCCGACCATCTTCATGCGCTTCTTTCCTTCCTTCTGTTTTTCAAGAAGTTTTTTCTTACGGGAAATGTCGCCGCCGTAACACTTGGCGAGAACGTTTTTACGTAATGCTTTGATGTTAGTGCGGGCGATGACTTTGCTTCCGATGGCTGCCTGAACCGGAATTTCGAACTGCTGCTTCGGAATGAGTTCTTTCAGTTTAATCGTCATGGCATTACCTCGATTATAGGCAAAATCTTTGTGCACGATAATACTCAGCGCATCGACCGGCTGTCCGTTGAGCAGAATGTCGAGTTTCTGCAGATCGGATTTGCGGTATCCGCTGAACGAATAGTCAAAGCTAGCATACCCTTTCGTGGCACTCTTCATGCGGTCAAAAAAATCAAAGATGATTTCCGAGAGTGGCATCTGATATATGAGTTCCATGCGGGTATCATCGAGAACCTGTAAGTCGACGTATTCGCCGCGCTTTTTCTGACAGAGATCCATCATCGTTCCGACATATTCCTTCGGGACCATGATTTCCGCTTTGACATAAGGTTCTTCAATATAATCGATTTTCTGAGCCGGCGGCAGCGCTGCCGGGTTATCAATTTCTTCTACTGTGCGGTCAGTTTTGTGAACGCGGTAGATAACGGATGGCGAAGTGGCGATCAGATTGAGGTTGTATTCACGCTCTAATCGTTCTTCGACAACGTCCATATGCAGAAGGCCTAAAAAGCCGCAGCGGAATCCGAAACCTAAAGCCTGGGATGTTTCCGGCTCAAACTGCAGGGATGCATCGTTGAGCTGCAGTTTTTCAAGTGCTTCTTTTAAATCGTCATAACGGGCATTATCAACCGGATAAATACCGGCATAAACCATCGGCTGCATTTCCTTATAGCCTTCTAATGCCTCTTCAGCCGGATTGTCGGCTAATGTGATCGTGTCACCGACACGGACTGTTTTAATATCTTTAACCGAAGCGGCAATCCAGCCTACATCTCCGGTTTTCAGAGAGTCTTTGTTCAGCATTTTCGGTGTCCGCACACCAAGTTCAGTCACTTCGTATTCGGCACCGGAAGCCATCAGACGGATCGTATCGCCGACTTTGACTTCGCCGTTTTTGATGGAAACCCACGCAATAACGCCTTTGTAGGCATCATAAACAGAGTCAAAAACTAAAGCCTGCAGTGGCTTGGTAATATCGCCTGTAGGTGCCGGAAGCTTATGGACGATTTCTTCAAGAACCTGATCCACATTCAGTCCTGATTTTGCGGAAATTTCGACCGCTTCAGTGCAGTCAAGACCGATCAGATTTTCGATTTCTTCCTTCACGACATCCGGCTGCGCGCTGGGCAGGTCGATCTTATTTAAGACCGGCAGAATCTCAAGGTCGTTTTCAAGAGCGAGATAGACGTTTGCCATTGTCTGCGCCTGAACGCCCTGAGCAGCATCGACAACGAGAATTGCTCCCTCACATGCTGCAAGGGAACGGGATACTTCATAGGAGAAGTCGACGTGACCCGGAGTATCGATCAGATGGAACAGATAATCCTGTCCGTCTTTGGCGTGATAGACGAGTTCAACGGCATTCAGTTTAATGGTGATGCCGCGTTCGCGTTCAAGATCCATCATATCGAGGATCTGTTCTTTCATTTCGCGTTTTTCAACCGAATCCGTCAGTTCGAGGATACGGTCAGCTAAAGTGGATTTACCATGGTCAATATGCGCAATAATTGAAAAATTTCGGATATTTTTTTGATCCAAGTTATTCCCCCGCTTTCTTATTGATTAGACTTCTTCCTTTTCCGTTCACGAAATCCGCAGACTTCATCACGGATTTCCCTTCCGGCTGGACTTCGTCAAGCAGGAAGATTCCTTCGTGACCGCCCATCGCAAACTGTTTTTTGCTCGGGGCGAAGAAGACACCAATACCCGGTGTTTCTCCCGGAAGGTAGCGGACAGAAAGAAGTTTCAGTTTTTTGTGGTCCGCCATGACATAGCCGCCCGGCGTATAGGACAGAGCACGGATGGTATTGAAGAGCTGTTCGTCTGACATGTTCAGATCAAGCTGTTCTTCTTCCTTACTGATCTTGGCGGCATAAGTCGCCTTTGATTCATCCTGAGCAGTAAATTCGAGTGTACCATCTAAAAGCGCATCAAGGTGCTGTACGACTAATTCTCCGGCTGTTTTACCCATCTTTTCAAATAAAGAGGTCGTATTATCAGCATCAGTAATTTCAATTTCAGCCATGGCGGCGACCGGTCCGGTATCCATGCCGGCTTCCATTTTCATCAGCGACATGCCGCTGACTTTCCTGCCATCATAAATGGCACGCTGGATCGGCGCTGCTCCGCGGTATTCAGGAAGCAGTGAGCCATGCAGATTGACGCAGCCGTATTTTGGCGCATCGAGTACAGCCTGTGGTACGATCTGACCATAGGCACAAGTGACGATCAGATCAGCATCGGCATCGATGACCGGCTGATAGTCGTTACGGATTTTTTCAGGTTGGAATACAGGAATGTTGTGTTCCTGCGCAAGTTGTTTCGTGGGGCATGCTTGCAGTGTCCCTTTGCGGCCGACTTTACGGTCCGGCTGGGTAATGACTAAAGTCACGTTAGCCTTGGCATCAATTAATGCCTGCAGGACATCGGCAGCAATCTGGGGAGTCCCCATAAAAATGATTCTGGAATTCAAAAGGAATAACCCCCTTTCGGCTTTGTATTATAACTGATCAACCCGTGTTTTGTTGCATTGTAAAAAGCACTTTGCTATAATTTCAAAGCATTATGTCAGGAGGTGTTCCCGTGCCACAGATTAAACAGCAGAAAAAGCGTGTTCTCACGAATAATAAAGCAAGAAGCCGCAACGTTTCCCAGAAATCAGCTTTAAAAACAGCTATCAAAAAAGTGTTAGTTGCTGTCGAAGCTCAGGATAAAGAAGCCGCAGTTGCAGCTTACGCAGCAGCATGCTCCAAATTGGACAAAGCTGTCGCTAAAGGTTTCAAGCATAAAAACTATGCTTCCAACCAGAAATCCAGACTTGCTCAAGCTGTAAACTCTATTCAGTAAAAACACGATATCAGATCGATATCGTTTTTTATTGAAAAACGGATTTACGTCGATATAAATTTTTCATTTTTGAAATGAAAATGAAAGCGCAGAGAATTCTGAAACCAGTTTTTTCTCTGCGCTTTTTTCTGTTCTTTTTTGTTCTCGTCCTTACGCTATGGCAGATGCCTTTTAATAAAGTCCCCCTGAGAATGTATGACCATCCGTATCATTGTTGTTAATCCGCAGGATGAAGTTTTCAAAAGCGGTGTCACGGTCTACGCGTCCGCTTTTAATCGCCTGATCGAGGTGAGAAAGCATCGCAAGGTTTTCAAGCAACTGGTTGGCACTGAAATTGGAGGCATTACGCATCGTATTCCAGATTCGTCCGCTTGAGGCATTCAGCTCCTGCATAATCGCTTCCTTCCGGTATCCTTCATCCATTAAAACACGTACCTGATAGACAAAGCGGATCTGTCCGGCAAGAAGACCGATAATCGCATTCGGTTCCATATTCTGGGCGCGGAAATTCCGGTAGAGTTCAAGGAGCTGGACACGGTTTTTCTCAAAGAGCGCATTCGTCATTTTAAAGACATCCTGGGTCGGTTCAACGGTGGTTAAGGCTTTCACATCCTCGTACTTTAAATCACTGCCATAGAGCGCGAGTTTGTCTAACTGACTGGCAATAACGGTTGAAGAGTAACCAACATTGGCACAGAAGTACTGAAAACCTCGCTGGTCCATTTTAATATGACGCTCCTTCATCATGTTCTGAACTTCTCCGGGCAGACTTTTATCATCAAGAGGCATGCAGTTGATGATCGCAGCAGTAGACTGAAGTTGTTTAACCAGCTTCTTACGCGAATCCAGCTTTTTGGCATTCAGAATGCAGACCACGACTTTATCCTCCGCCATTCTCGGTACAATACGTTCCAGTTCAAGCTTCGTATCATTCTTTGCAGAAAGAAAAGACGCATGATCGAGGATCACCATTGGTTTCTGCGCAAAGAGACTGAATGATTCGAGCGCATTCTCAATCAGATCCGGATCATCTTTCTGACAGTCGAAGCGGTCGATCTGATCGCAGTTTTCTCTGCGCTTGATCGTTTCCAGTTTATATTCCTGACGTGTCTGGTCTTCTCCATGCAAAATATAAATCATTCCTGTGCCTCCCTGAAACTGCACCGGTCATACCGGTTTACGGATTCCGTTCAAAAAAAGCATCTGGAACGGACCAGATGCTTAGGTTTTAACGAACAGATACAATTGTTACTTCGTAAGGTTCATCTACACCGCGAACCAGAACGGTTTCTCCCGGTCTTTTATCCAGGATTGCTTTTACAAGCGGTGTTTCATTGGAAATCTTATTGTTGAAAGGATCAGCTTCGATGGTACCGACGATATTGAATGTCATTTCAGAACCATCCGTATTGTCTTTCACTGTCACAGTAGAGCCTAAACGGACTGTTTTCGCTCCGCCTTCACCTTCCTGAATGATTTCAGAGTTCTTGATTAAACTTTCGAGTTCTTTAATACGAGCTTCAACGCGAGCCTGGTGGTCACGGGCTGCATCGTAGTCGGCGTTTTCAGACAAGTCACCTTGTGCACGGGCTTCCTGCAGTTCATTGATGACTTCAGGTCTTACGACATGGACAAGATTCTCAAGTTCGGCACGAAGCTCATCGAGACCTTCCTGAGTAACAAAAATTTTTTCAGCCATGTTAATCCTCCAAATTAAAACAGAGAAATTGTAACACAAAAACCCTATTCATTCGAACCGATCCGCAAGTTAAATCGTTCAATATTGGCTTCATGCTCCTCATATGTCCGCGCAAAGTATGTTTTTCCGTCTCCGTAGATATCGGATACGAAGAACAGATAGTCATTCTGCGCCGGATTGAGGGCGGCACTGATCGCGTCACGTCCCGGATTGAGGATCGGACCAATCGGCAGTCCTTCATGAATATAGGTATTGTACGGTGACTCAATATCATAGTTGGTTTCACACTGTTCACTCGAATTAAAATCATCGTACAGGGCATAACATACCGTAACGGAACTGCCCAAAGGCATTCCGATATTTAATCGATTGTAGAATACACCCGAGATATCCGGCATTTCCGCCGGATCACTGCTCTCGAACTGAATGATGCTCGCAAGCGTCAGAATCTGCTGCAGATTATATGGTGAAGCTTCGATCTGCGGTGCGAATTCCGCATAGACATTTGCGAACTGATTTAAAAACATCCGTGTAACCTGGTCTTCGTCCATATCGAGATCGATATAGTATGTCTCAGGATACAGGTAGCCTTCAAGTTTTACGAAATACTGATCGTTCACCACTGCGGCAGGATCAATGAACGGATAAGTCTGAGCGAGTTCATGAATATAAGCTGAATCGTTCCACAGGCGTAATAATTCCTCGCGGTTAATCTGTGGAAGCGCTTCAGCTAGAATCGTCGCAATATCCTTTGCCCATTTTCCTTCCGGAATAGTGACGGAAACAAAGCTCGACATCGCATTTTCCGGCTTCGAGAGTGTTTCAAAAATCTGCTGCGTGGACATCGAGCGCGTTAATTCGAAAGTTCCGGCATAGCGCGGGAAATCATTAATCCGTGAATAGATCTTGGTCGCAAACTCGTTCCGGATGAGTCCTGCTCCTTTTAACTTCTCGATTACCGCATCCAGCGTATCCCCTTCAGCGATCTGAATTCCGATTTTATCTGTGGAAGAATCCACCGGCTTAAGCGAAGAGCTATACCAGTAATAGCTTCCCCCAAGCGCTGCGCAAATTAGTACTACAAATACTAAGAAAATCTTTAACCCCTTATGTTTTGATCTTCTGACTTTGCGTCTAGTCATCCGTCAGTTCCTCGTCCGAGGCGAACGTATTAATGACTTCTTCAACCATTTCCCATTCCTCGTCCGATTCAATTGGCAAAAGCTCACCCTGGTCGTTGTAAGCAGATGCATAAACTTCTCCGGTGTCACTATCCGGATCTTCAAAAACGACGTAAGACTTTTTGTAGTCTGCACTATCAAAGGTAAACAGAATGATCATTCTTTTATCATTACCGTCTTCGTCTTTGACATACAAAGAATTTGAGTCAATCATACTTTCTCCTTTTCGATTGTATTCGTTCGAACTTCCTGATCGTAAACAATCCGAACGGTAGCTCTTTCCAAGCCATTTTTTATAAAAAAGAGGCAAAAATCGAAGTTTTGCCTCTGGAAAGACTGAGTTAGAACGAGACAAGCCCGCCGTTTTGCCGGTCCAGATAACTCTGAAGAATCTGGACAGCCGCCATCTGATCAATGACCTTTTTTCGTTTCTTCCGGGAGACATCGGCGGAAATTAAAATTTTTTCTGCAACGACAGTAGTTAATCTTTCGTCCCACAGATCAACATGAATTCCCTGGTCTTCCAACATCTTTGCAAAGTTCTGTGAGACCTGACCGCGAATGCCGATATCGCCATTCATATGTTTCGGCAGTCCGAGAACGACTTTTTTCACTTTATTATCTTTTAAAATCTGAAGAACTTCTTCGAGGCACTGCTCATAATCGTCAGGTTGGAATCTGACGGTTGTCAGGGCACGCGCAATCATTCCTAATGGATCTGAAATAGCGACACCACAAGTAACCGATCCCAAATCCAGTCCGATAATCCGTTCCATTACTGGTTATTTCTCCAAATATGCACGAACAAGTTCTTCAATAATTTCGTAACGTTCGATTTTCTGAATTGTATTTCGAGCATCTTTATAGGAGGAGATATAGGCAGGATCTGCACTGATTAAATAACCGGCAATCTGGTTTTCAGTATTATATCCTCTTTCCTCAAGAGCATCGGAAACCTCACGAAGAATTCTCTTAATGTTCTCACGACGAATCTTTTCTGTGGTAAACATTACTGTTTCAGTAATTTGAGCCATATTGCACCCTCCTTTAAAGTGTATTAATCATACACCAATCTATTTTAGTTGAAAAGTCATCAACCCCCTCCAAAATAGCCCGGAAAAGCGGTTTTAGCTGGAAATAGATGACACTTCCCCTCGATTTTTGCTTCATTTCCGGCGTAAAAATGGTCCGGAGTCCCCATTTAGCGGTTTTTCCTGCTTAACCAAAGCATTCTGTTTAAAACAATCCGGACTGATTGTTTCTTCACTGAAGAAGATCAATCCTGAACGCTCTGTGTCTAAGAAAAAAAGCGAATGAGAAGAGTGAAGTGAAAAAACGATGCGCAATTGCGCACAATTTCTCAATCGATTGTTTTAATTATACCACCTATCCCGGTATTCCAACCAAATAAAGAATGACAATCTTATTGTATTTCGCATTCGATATTCACATAGTGACATGATTCTTTTTTATTCGATTCAATACATCTGCAAATATCAAGCATCGTTAGGCGCCATTCCACGGACGTCATTCCTGACCTCTTTCACATCTTTACCTATGTTCGGTTTTCCGGTTTTGCACAAGCAAAAAGCTGCAGAAACCGAAATCTCTGCAGCTTGAAGTTTTATGGAATAAGTTTAGATCTCTTGCTTAGAAAGAAAGATTAAAGAGCTTCGATTGTTGCGATGGCCTGATTGAGGGCATCCGCAATTTTTTTAGCATTCGTTCCGCCAGCCTGTGCAAGATCTGGTTTTCCGCCGCCTTTACCGTCAGTAGTGGCAGCAGCAGCTTTAACCAGATTTCCGGCATGTACACCGCGTTTAACGGCTTCTTTACCTGCACCGGCAACCAGAGTCAGACGACCGTTGTTATTGGAGATCAGCAGGATTGCCATGGCATCGTCGTTTCCTTTTAAGGTGGAGACGATTTCTTTTAATGCCTTGCCGTCCATAGCCGGAACTTCACGGACTAAAACGTGTAATCCGTTAATGTTCTTGGCATCTCTAGCCCATTCTCTGGACTTGAATGCGAACAGCTGGTTTTTAAGGTCGGCAATTTCCTTCTGCATTTCTTTCATCTGATCGAAAGAAGAATCGATCTTGGTATCGAGGTTTTTAATGCCTTTGGATTTTGCGGTTTTCGCAATGTGCTCGAGCATTCTCTGCTGAGCAGCAAAGTCATCGTAAGCAGCAAGTTTTGTTTTTGCTGTAATACGGCGGGTATCACTACCGATGGATTCTTCACCGACGATTTTGAGCACACCGATTTCTCTGGTGTTATCTACATGGCATCCGGCACAGAATTCCTTGGATACATTACCCATCGTAACAACACGGACTTCATCGCCGTATTTTTCATCGAACAGTGCAGTTGCGCCTGTTTTCTTCGCTTCTTCAATCGGCATTACAACGCGAGTGACTTCGTGAGCATCATTGATCATCACATTCACGCGGTGTTCGATATCCGCTAACTGTTCTTCCGTTAATTTATCGCGGTAGTTGAAGTCAAAGCGCAGATAGTCTGGTCCGACATAGCTTCCTGCCTGGTGGATAGAATCACCAAGGACAGCTTTTAATGCAGACTGCAGCAAGTGAGTTGCAGAGTGGTTAGCAGTTGTGTTCAGACGGCGTTTAACATCGACTTTCTGTTTGACGAGATCGCCTTTATGCAGAATGCCTTCTTCAACTTCGATCTGAAGCAGGTGCTGTTTGTTTCTTGTCTTGATACCATCAAGCACATGTGCTTTTACATGGTCGCCTTCAATGACACCCGTATCAGCTACCTGACCACCGGACTGTACATAGAACGGAGTGACATCGCAGATAATCTGACCTTCACCATCGAGTTCGTCGACAATTTTGCCATCTTTAAATAAAGCAATGATATGACCTTCGTCTTCCGTGTTGTTATAACCGGTAAATTCGCAGTGTTCAGTGAAGTTCATCAGTTCTTCATTCTGAGTTGCGAAGGAATCTTCCTTGCTTCTTGCTGCACGCGCACGTTCTTTCTGAGCCTGCATCTGTACATCAAAGTCAGCACGATCAGCAGTTAAGCCATTTTCCTCGGCAATTTCCTGAGTCATTTCAAACGGGAATCCGTAAGTGTCATACAGTTTGAAAGTCACTTCACCGGACAGTTTTCCGTCAGTTGCTTTTGCGATTTCTTCATCGAGCAGAGCCTGACCGTTTTTCAGGGTTTTCTTGAACAGCTGTTCTTCCTGACGGATTGTTTTCTTGTTGTCGTCAATTGTATCCATCAGATATGGATAGTAGTCCTGCATGTTTTCGGAAACGACATCAACGAGTTTGTAGAGGAATGGTTCATCCAGACCGAGTTTCAGACCGAAACGTACAGCACGGCGTAATACACGTCTTAAAACATAGCCGCGTCCGGAGTTGGAGAAGTTTGCGCCATCGGACAGAGCAAACACTAAAGTACGGATGTGGTCAGCGATAACGCGGAAAGCCATCTTGTTGTCGCCTTCATATTTGACACCGGACAGTTTTTCTGTTTCATGAATGATGGGCAGGAATAAGTCAGTATCGAAGTTAGTTTCGCCATCCTGAATCAGGGCAACTAAACGTTCGAGACCCATTCCGGTATCGATATTCTTCTGAGGCAGTTCCTTATAATCTTTGCGGTCGATTGTGGGATCGCAGTCATACTGGCTGAATACGACGTTCCATACTTCGATGTAACGGTCGTTTTCCATTTCTTCGAAGAATAATTTTTCCCCAAGACCTTCCGGATCATATTTTTCACCGCGGTCATAGTGAATTTCAGTGTCTGGACCACCCGGACCTTTACCGATTTCCCAGAAGTTCTCTTTCGTCTTCAGGATGTGGCTCGGATCTACATGGCAGACTTCAGTCCAGATCCGGTAAGCTTCTGTATCATCTGTGTAGACAGTGATGTAGAGTTTATCTTTATCAAAACCGATCCATTCCGGGCTCGTTAAGAATTCCCATGCAAACGGGATTGCTTCAGCTTTGAAATAGTCACCGATTGAGAAGTTACCGAGCATTTCGAAGAAAGTGTGGTGACGTGCGGTCTTACCTACATTTTCAATATCATTGGTACGGATGGATTTCTGTGCATTTGCAATGCGGTTTTTCTTTGGTTTTTCACTACCATCAAAGTATTTCTTGAGGGCAGCAACACCAGCGTTAATCCATAACAAGGTCGGGTCGTTATGAGGGACCAGACTTGCTCCCGGTTCGATCATATGATCCTTGGATTCAAAGTAATCCAGGAACATCTGACGAACCTGGTTTCCTGTCAGTTGTTTCATTCGTTTTCTCCTTACTTTTACTGATTTAATTTATCCAAAGTTTGTAATACAAACCTAGATCCTAATTAAATGATGGTACCAGCAGAACATAAAAAAAACGTCCCTGTTTCCAGGAACGTTGACACGCGATACCATCCCGGTTTGTTTCTGTATGTTAAACAGAAACACCCTTAATTATTCCGTTATCGCCGGATGCGGCAGCTCCGGGGTAGCTTCGACAGGTTTCCAGGCAACTTTTCACCAGCTGTTGCTCTCTTGTACTGGAAGGGGTCTGTGTACTCGTCCCTTTCTTCACTGCATATCGCATTATAGACTGATCGCGCTACTTGGGCAATTCTTTTCGCTGCTGTCCATTTCAATTCCATTTATTTTTGATGAATTTTCAGTCAGATCATCAACTCAACTGCGCGAGGATTTTTACTCAAAAGTTAATACATCGTTGGTATCGAACAATTCGCTGTCCGCAATCGGATCATCATTGATAACGGTATCGGCAAGCATGCCATACGAACGGCGGGGCAGATTGGCCATCAGCGAATACAGGTCTTCCTGCGGATTTTTCCACGTCTGATCAAGACGCTGTTTTAAAGTGGTAATTCGGCGGTTGATATCGGTACGGCGTACACCCTGTCGGAAAAGCTGTTCACTGCCCACAATCGTCAGTTTCTTTTTCGCCCGCGAAATAGCGGTATAAAGCAGACGTTTTTTGAGCATACCCGCTCCGTTGGTATCCGAAACAACGCAGACATTCTGATATTCGGAACCCTGTGATTTATGAATCGAAATACACCAGGCATGAGAGATAGTCTCCAGGACATATTTCTTTTCGACTTCGAGTGTTGTTTCCCCGAACTGGCACCAGAGCTTGTTCGTGACCGGATCTACCTGGACGATGCGTCCGATATCTCCGTTAAACGCATTGATTTCGGGATGATTGACTTTTAAGAGCACTTTATCATCCTTGCGGAAATAGACTTCCTTCCGTCCGTTTTCCGTAACGATAAAAGTCGCAAGCTGTTCTTTTAAAGGATGGAACGGATTAGCAATATTCTGCATCAT
>JBJEFF010000005.1:0-4221 GCA_051873775.1 Allobaculum sp.
TTATCCCAAGGAGGACGGATACAAAATACACGTCGATTATTTGACGCTTACGATTATTCACCATAATGACTTTTCAATAATTAATTAAAAAGTGGCAGACCATAAAAACGGACAGGAAAAAAGACGTCCGGTAAATGGAGGGATAAGATAAAAGTAGAGTTTTACAAACTCTCTTTACACTTTGAACAGAAATTTTGAAAGAGACTGCTCAAAAGCGTTTAGATATGTTTAACTAGAAACGACTGACTGCCGAAGTCACAGTAAGGAGGAACAGGCATGCCGATAACGACTGTAGAAGAACTCAACAAGCGATTTCATTATCAGCAGGTGACTGGAACGCCCGCTTCGCTCCGTCGTGTGATTACTCTGCCGGATATCAACCGTCCGGGTCTCGAACTGGCAGGTTACTTCAATAACTCGCAGACTAAACGCGTCATCGTCATCGGTGGTAAGGAATATCGTTATATCACGGATGAAATGGATGAAATTTCCCAGCGCCGTGTATTCGAGTTTCTGACCAACGAAGATACCCCATGCATCCTGATTACCGGAGATCATCCGTGTCCTCCGGTGCTCAAGGAAATTGCGGACCGCAAGGATTTCCCGGTTTTTGAAACGAACCGTAAAACGAGTCAGCTTGTGGTCAATGTCACGAACTTTCTCGATGAAAAACTTGCCCCGGCACAGCTGATTCATGCCGAACTCGTCTGTGTCTATGGTGTCGGTGTGCTGATCAGCGGCGCAAGCGGCATGGGTAAAAGTGAAATCGTTCTTGACCTTGTCAAACGAGGTCATCAGGTTGTGGCGGATGATAGGGTGGACGTTTACCGTATTCATAACTCGCTGATCGGACGCAGTGCGCAGATCATTTCCGGCTACATGGAACTGCGCGGTGTCGGTATTATTGACGTAAAACGTCTTTATGGCATTACTTCCGTTGCGAATAGTACGCAGATCGACTTCGAAGTCGTTCTCGAACCATACGATCCGAATACGGATTACGACCGCATCGGACTCGAACATAAAGAATACAAGGAATACCTCGGCATCAAGATCCCGAAACTGCGGATTCCGGTCACTTACGGCCGACCGATGGGTACCGTTATTGAAACAGCCGTGACGAACTATCTGCTTCAGCAGGATGGTTTTGATTCGGCGAAGGAATTTGAAGACTTAGTTCTTTCCGAAATCGAAAAGAACCGTGTCGGAAACTGAAAAACGTTTAAGGAACAGGCGCAGACCTGTTCCTTTTCTTCACACATTAAGAAAGGAGGGCGCTATGTCCAAGCCATTAGTATGGATCCTCGATACGGCTTTCAGTTTAGGGATCATGTTGTGGGGGCTGTATACCACGTTCTCCAAATGGGGAATCTCAAAAAGCTCCCGAATTAAAACGATCATCATCTATCTCATCTTTGTTTTGATGCTGAGTGGTCTGCTGCACAGTGTGACGGTTGCGATGGCGATTTCCGTCATTCTGATTTCGTGTGCCTTTGAAATTGAGATTCACCGTATGCGGGCTTTAGATGCCTGGGGACTCTGGCTTCTGGTCGGTGAAACGTTTGTACTCTGGACCAATACCGATGCTTCCTACGGTTACCGCGTGATCGCGATACTGTTTCTGCTTGGTGGATTTGTCTTTCTGCGCCAGTACTATGCACCGCACCTTTACCGTCGTTTCGGCCAGGTCGGAATGCTCGGCATTCTGATCAGCTCCCTTGCGATTTTCGTATGTTTCCACGGAAACCATACGATCAATTACTGGATCACCCTCCTTATGGCGTTAGGAAGTCTGGTGAGCTGGATTGGTCTGACTCTGAATAAGAACAAAGCCCGTAAACCGTTATTGTTATTTGATCTCGATGGAACGCTCATTGACTCCCAGCCGTTAGTCTTTGAAACATTCCGGCAGGTGTTTGCCCGTCTCAAACCGGGCTATCCGTTAAGTGATAAAGAACTGTATTCCTTTTTCGGACCGACGCTCGAAACGACGTTTGGGAAGTATTTTGCGCCTGATGAAATCGAAGAGGTCATCGCTCTGTATCAGCAGATCAATCTCGATCTGCATAAAACTCTTCTTAAAGAAATGCCGCATGCCCTGGAAACCATTCAGCACCTCGCCAAGCGGGGCTATACCATGGGGATTGTCTCGAACAAAAGACGTCACGTTGTTGAACTCGGTCTGGAACAGAGCGGTCTCAAACCGTATATGTCAGCCGTCTTTGGCAAGGAAGACCAGCCTGCCTGCAAGCCGAAACCGGATGGACTGATCTATGCGACAAGACAGATGGGTTATAAGATGGATGAAGTGCTCTACTTCGGAGACAACGCGGCTGATATTCAGGCAGCAAAAGGAGCAGCATTCTTTGAGGTAGGTTATACTTTAGATAAAGTGCAGCAGGATGCACTGTTTAAAACGGATCCGTGTGCTCTGCTTACGGATTTAAGAGAAATTGAAACATTATTAGAGGAGGATCATTTATGGATCGACAAGTCGATTTGGTAATCATCGGAGCCGGACCAGCCGGTATGGCAGCCGCATTATATGGTTCGCGGGCAGGATTATCTACACTGATGATCGATGCTTCCGCTCCGGGAGGCAAATTACTGAAAACGTATCAGATTGAAAACTATCCGGGTGTCGGAACGGTCAGCGGACCGGATTTAGCGATGCAGATGTATCAGCAGTCCGTCGCCTTCGGTGCTGAATATATGTACGGGGAAGTCACAGAAGTGACTGCCGACAAAAAAGTTCATCTCGCAGACGGTTCTGTCATTGAAGCGAAAGCCGTTATTATCGGTACCGGTGCGAAAGAAAAAGAAATGGGTATTCCGGGTGAAGCGGATGCGATCGGTCATGGTGTAAGCTTCTGCGCTGTATGTGATGGTGCATTCTTCCGCGGTAAGGACGTCATCGTCATCGGAGGCGGCGATTCCGCATTGGAAGAAGCGCAGTTCCTGACCCGTTTTGCGAGTCACGTAACCATTGTCATCCGTCGTGATGTATTCCGCGCAAGCCCGAAAGCACAGCGTGAAGTGGAAGAAAACGAAAAGATTTCCGTTATCTACCACCATATTCCCAAAGAAGTTCTGACGACAGATGGCAAAGTGAGCGGCATCGTTCTCGAAGACGTTCAGACTAAGGAACAGAAAACTGTTGAATGCCAGGGCATCTTCCCGTTCATCGGTCATACTCCGGAAACTTCCTTTGTGTCCAAGCTTGGTATTCTCGATGAAAGAGGATATGTCATCGCCAATGATCAGCTTGAAACTGCAGTAAAAGGCATCTATGTTGCCGGCGACTGCAAGGCAAAAGATCTGCGTCAGGTTGTCACCGCTGCAGCAGATGGTGTCATTGCGGCAACGAACGCATTCCATGAAATCACGGGAATGTAATCTTGAGATTAAACCATTAGTACAATGAATTAAATAAATAGGATTATAAATAATATTAAATACACAAAAAAGCGGATCCGGAAGAAATTCTTCAGAATCCGCTTTTTTATTTGTCGATTTGTGGGATAGAAACTAGTTGTTGACGGTATGGTGAACCGGATTGGAACGGGTGGTTAATGGGTTGAACACATAACCGGCATCACGATACGCCTGAATGATCTGTGGCAGTGCTTCTTCCGTTGTCGGTTTGGCATCGGTATCGTGCATCAGAATGACGACATCATCCATGCCGATTCCGGCTGTCGCATTGGCGACAATATCTGCAGCCGGTACGCCATTGTAGGAAGCATCAGTAGAATCGACGTTCCAGTCAAAATATGCATAACCCCGATCCTGAACATCCTTAACAAGACTCGTCATGATGCCCGGGCAGTATTGGGCGGAAATGTCGTTGGAAGAACCGCCGGGGAAGCGGATGACATCGGCTTTGACACCGGTCTGCTGCTCAACGAGATTGCTGATGTCTTCAAGATCCTTGAAGTAGGCATCTTCAGAAGAATAAATCGTCGGATAGTCGTGAGTATACGTATGCAGGGCAATCGTATGACCGTCATCGACGATCTGTTTCATCTTGCCGTAGTGTTCCGGATTGGCACCGGTCACGAAGAAAGTCGCCTTCGCATCATTCTCCTTGAGGATTTTGAGGATGTCTTCGGTTACGCCGGAAGGACCGTCATCAAAAGTTAAGTAGCAGATTTTCTTTCCGAAATCCGGGTTTTCAGCGACTTCGATCGTCTGCTTGTATGTTTTCTGGTTTCCGGAACG
>JBJEFF010000006.1:0-4217 GCA_051873775.1 Allobaculum sp.
GTTGTTATTAATCGAATTTGAATTGTCTGTCATTGAGTTTTCAAAGAGCTATCTGCTCTGACCGATGTCAGAGGCTTGCTTGCGTTTGACGTTGCCGTCGAACAGCTTTGTTATTAAACAACACCACGCAAACAAAGTCAACACATTTCTTAAAATTTTTTTAAATATTTTTTCGCACTCGAATTTATAGTTTTTACTCCATCTTTCTTATCCTCTGTGTTTCTTCTTCGTCAGTACTGCCTAACAAAAAAGATTCACGTCCCTTTGCTTGTCTCTGATGGTTCGACAATTAAAGGAATCATGAATCTTATTCTTGATTAATACGCTTCGTAATAGACGGAAGTATCTACAGACTCTGTGTCGTGATTATAGAACTTTTCGAAGTGCTGGTAGTCATTACGACCTTCCCAGTCTCCTCCCCAGTAGAAACCGTATTTGGTAAAAACCTGGTAAGCGAGATCTTCGTGACTGATATAGTGCTCTCCATTCACTGAGCGGTCCGCATAAGGACGGCCGGCTTCCGGTAAGCATAAATCCTGACCTTCTTCGGTAATAACCTGCGGATTATATAAGGAATTCAGATCAATCGCCAGACCGAGTGAGTGTTCATTCGGGTGGGTCTGTCCTTCCATATCCCAGACCGTTGCAAGGCAGCGGGTAATATTATCGGTTGTAATGGCTTCATCATCCATGCCGTATCCGAATGGCAGGCAGATCCGTTCGATCGGATAGGCATTCTGGAACAATTCGAAGAAAATATTTTCCACATCGGTACAGATCACCTGGTTGCAGACGAGTTCGCCTACTTTATTCTGACCATCAAAGCCATGATAGAGCAGATGAACTAAACGAAGCTGGTCCGGAGTAATGAAGGTATTCTGACCATCGTACATTTCCCCTTCAATCATCCGGCCAAGCAGTTCTTCACTGACCGGCTGGGAATAGAAGCAGCTGCGTACTTCACTTTCATTGAGCGCACTGATGTCTACCGGGGTTTCCGCGGCTACGGCATGGATCTGATCAAGTTGGGCATTCACCTGTGCAGTATGTTCGTCGACCTGCGGCTGTTCACTGACCGCGGTCTGTACAGTCTTACTGACCGTCTCGCTTGAACTTGCCAGCTCACTTTTATCTTTCTTTGAATGGCATCCGGCTAATGATGTACAAGCCATGCTGATGACAAGCAGGCAAGTCATCATCGTTTTTTTATTCTTCATTTCTCTTTCCTCAATAAATAAACTAACTGTTCGATCGTATGGAGATATTCTACCTATTATTTTTTGGCTTTTCTCAGTTTCTCTGACGGTTCATCTAAAAAACGCTGCCTTCGCAATTTTTCTTAGGAATTCTTTTGGTTTCTTTTGAGTTTTTCCTGTTTCGTTATTGGAAACCACATATAAAATATATACGCGGGACTTATTCGCTGACGCTATAGGCAGATCTATAAAACCTAGCGAAATGATCGAAAGAGCCCCGGTAAGCCGAACAGCTCAAACAGACATTCTGTTTATCAAAGGAAAGGAGAAACACAATCATGAAAATCATCATATCGCCGGCAAAGAAGATGAGTCTGTGTGAAGATCATGATTTTTCTCTTTCCACCCCTGTCTTTCTGGCTGAACATGACGAACTGCTAAAAAGAATGCTGGCCAAATCAAAAACCGAGCTTCAGGAAATCTATCGCTGTTCTTCAAAAACGCTTGAACCGGTATGGGAAAACTTGATGCTTCAGAAACAGAATATCTCCCTGCCTAAATCTCCGGCTCTTCTTACTTATGAAGGGATTGCCTTTCAGTATATGGCACCGGGCGTTTTCTCCAATGAGGAATGGGAGTACGTCAATGATCATCTGCGGATTCTCAGCGCGATGTATGGCGTACTGCTGCCGTTAGATGGAATGAACCTTACCGACTGGAAATGCAGCAGAAGCTTGATGGTTCACTGTATGAATTCTGGGGCAACAAGCTTTATCAGGAACTTGATGATGACGTCATCATCAATCTGGCAAGCAAGGAGTATTCCAAAGCTGTCTCACCATATCAGAAACTGATCGATGTCCGTTTCTTTGAATTCGATCAGGGTAAATATAAAGAAAAAGGCGTTTATGCAAAAATGGCAAGAGGAACAATGGTGCACTGGCTTGCGCAGAATCAGATTGAAGATCCTTGTGATCTGAAAAAGTTTGATGAGATGAATTATCACTTTGATCCCAAACGCTCTAATGAAAATCTGTATGTTTTTGTTCGAAGGGAGGATGACCATGACTGACTATAATCTCTGGCTTGCGGATGACTGGTCCGAACTGCTTCGGATCTGCGCCGTCTGTCAGGAACATTTAATTCAGGAAATTCTCAATATGAAATATGATGTCGAACGTGACCGTCATCATACGGTCCTGCGCAATATTTCGGGGCGCTTAAAAACGCTCGACAGCATCCAGAATAAACTCGTCCGCTATAATTTCGAGGTTTCTCCGCAGTCAGCCTGCGAAAATCTTCATGATATCGTCGGCATCCGCATTATCTGTTCGTATTTAAAAGATATTGAAGAAGTGGTTGAAGCTCTCCATCATCTGCCAAAATTTGAAGTCATTGAAGTCAAGGACTATATCGCCAATCCGAAGCCTTCCGGTTACCGTTCCCTGCATGTCATCGGTATTACGACCATCGAAGGGTACGGTGTCCAGTGCGAAATCCAACTGCGGACAACCGCCATGGACTCATGGGCAGCTCTCGAACATCAGCTTCGTTATAAAAAAGGTCTGCCGGATTCAAAATTCGTCAATCAGGAACTGCTGGAATGTGCCCAGCTTCTTGAGCAGAGTGATATCAAGATGCAGGCGATCCATGATTATATAGATACACAGCACGGATGGAATCATCTTGAACCGGGGGATGAGGAGGATTCGGTTTTCCAGAAATGGATCTCCGTTCACATTCCCGACCGCAAGGATCCTGCAGAATAAAAACAGGTTCGAAAATGAAAAAATCCGTTTCTGTCCATCTTGGAGCTATGTTCTGGATTGGATGAAACGGTAAGAATAGAGAGGTTTATATTATGCGTCAAATTGGAATTTGTGTTTATGGTGGTGCATCAAACGATGTAGACAAAGTTTATCTCGAAGCCGCTCACCGCATCGGCCACGAAATCGCAGAACGCGGCTGGTGTCTTGTGAATGGGGCCGGAAATACCGGTATGATGGGCGGAGCAATCCGCGGAGCCAAGGAACTCGATGGCAAAACCATCGGGATTGCGCCATATTTCTTCCGCCAGCCCGGCACGCTTTATGAAGAAGGTGCCGATACGATTTACACACGGACAATGCGTGAACGTAAAGCGTTTATGGAATCCCTGTCCAGTGCGTTTATCACCACACCGGGCGGAATCGGTACGCTTGAAGAATTCTATGAAATTCTGACTTTAAAGCAGCTCGGTCAGCTCGATGCCCCATTAATCGTACTGAATCTCAACGGCTACTACGATAATCTGCTCAACATGATGCATGAAATGGTCAATGCGGGATTCATTCACCCGAGCACTTTCGATCTTTTCGAAATCTGCACAAGCGTTGATGAAGCGTTTGACTATCTCGATCGTAAATTACAGTAGTTTTCAATCCATCACCACAAAGAAAAGGCGGGATTTCAGCCCGCCTCTTTTTCATATTCTGTATTTACTGCGTTGTTGCGTGATTCTCAGAATTACTTCGTCTGGCCTGCCTGTTCAGCAGCCGCAACAGCTGGTGCTTTGCCTTCTACAGACGAAACGATTCCTTCCGCAAGACCGACAGCTCCCTGAATTTCCGATGGGATAATAATCTTTGTTGCTTTACCATCAGCAGCTTTACCGAATGCTTCAATCGCTTTTAAGCGAAGAACTTCATCGGTTACACCGGCATCAACCAGGTACTTAAGACCTTCGGCAGTTGCCTGCTGAACCTGTTTGATCGCTTCCGCTTTACCCATAGCTTCCTGAATCATCTTTTCACGGTTTGCCTTGGCTTCGAGGATTGCAGCTTCCTGTTTACCTTGAGCGACGAGGATTGTGGATTCCTTTTCACCTTCGGCACGCAGGATCTTTTCACGACGTTCACGTTCAGCTTTCATCTGTTTTTCCATCGCTTCCTGAATCGTCTGCGGAGGCATGATGTTTTTCAGTTCGACACGGTTGATTTTAATTCCCCATGGGTCGGTTGCTTCATCAAGAGTAGCACGCAT
>JBJEFF010000007.1:0-4088 GCA_051873775.1 Allobaculum sp.
CTATTCCAAACACCACTTAGTAAACGAGAAAGTTCGTTAACTTAATGACATTGCAGTTAAATTTTAAATACAGATGAAGTCAGGCTGCAATTAGTCTTCTTTTTTGAAGCCGAACTGTTCGTACTGTTCTTCTGTGAACTGGATTTCGTCCAGACCCCAGATTTCTTCAGCATACTGACGGATGGTACGGTCAGAAGAGAAGTAGCCGGATTTTGCAATGTTAATCAGCATTGCACGAGCCCATGCAGGACGGTTCTGATACCAGCCGCTGACTTCCTTGTGAGCCAGACAGTAAGCATCAAAGTCTGCAAGAACGAAGAATTCGTCGCGGTGCAGCATGAGATCGTTGAAAATCAGCTGGAACTCATTCGGGTTGTTGGACCATGTGCAGTCATGCAGGGAATCCACAACACGGGCAAGGTTCGGGTTGGAGTTATAAATTTTCCATACATCGTAGCTGTTGTTGCGTTTGATTTCTTCGAGTTCTTCAACTTTCAGACCGAAGATCTTGGCATTTTCATAGCCGACCTGTTCAACGATTTCAACGTTGGCACCATCTAATGTACCTAAAGTCAGGGCACCGTTCATCATGAACTTCATGTTGGATGTACCGGAAGCTTCCTTACCAGCTGTAGAGATCTGTTCGGAAACATCTGCAGCGTTGATCAGGATTTCCGCAATCGATACAGAGTAGTTCGGGATGAATACGACTTTGATATACGGGCTGACCTGAGGGTCGTTGTTGATGCGGTTGGATACTTTAACGATCAGTTTGATGATTTCTTTGGCAAGTGCGTAGCCAGGAGCTGCTTTTGCGGCAAAGAAATAAGTTGTAGGCTGAACTTTGAAGTTAGGATCCTGTTTCATGCGCAGATATAAGGACATCACGTGCATGATGTTCATTAACTGACGTTTATAAGCATGCAGACGCTTGCACTGTACGTCGAAGATGGTGTTGATATCCACATCAATACCTAATTCATCGTGTACATATTTTGCGAGGATCTTTTTACGTTCCAGTTTAACCTGCATGAATTTTTCCTGAAGTTCAGGATCGTCTACATAGTTCATCAGGTTTTCAAGCTGTTCCGGATGACGGATAAAGCCATCTCCAATGTATTCTTCAAGCAGTTTAGTCAGCTGCGGGTTGGAGTAAACTAACCAGCGACGGTGAGTAACACCGTTTGTCTTATTGTTGAAACGTTCAGGCCATAAGCTGGCAAAAGCGTTCAGAACATCGTTCACCAGGATTTCAGAGTGGATCTTGGCAACACCGTTGACGGAATGACTTCCGACAACTGCAAGGTTAGCCATGTGAACCTGATTGTCTTTAAGAATTGACATTTCAGGGAAACGGTTACCCATACCACGACCCTGTACATAATGGTAGAAGCGGCGTTCGATTTCTTCAATGATCATGTAGATACGCGGCAGTAAGTTGCGGACTAAGTCCTGCGGCCAGCGTTCGAGTGCTTCGGACATGATCGTATGGTTTGTATAGGCAACGGTCTGACGGGTAATGTTCCATGCATCATCCCAGTTGTAGTTGTAGTCATCCATTAAAACACGCATCAGTTCCGGAATAACGAGAACCGGGTGAGTATCGTTGAGCTGGATGGCGCTCTTTTCACCTAAGTTATCCAGTGACGGATAAGCACGCAGATGGGAGCGGATAATCTGATCGACACCGGCACATACGAAAAAGTATTCCTGTTTTAAACGGAGTTCCTTACCTTCCTGTGTGGAGTCATCCGGATATACGTTTGCGGTTAAAGCGAGGACATCGTGGAGGTATTCATTCAGTTTTCCTGCCTGAACGGATTCTTCATCAACGGCTGCATCCCATAAACGCAGTGTGTTCGTTGTCGGAGTGTGATAGCCGACGATTGGTTCGTCATAAGGTACCGCACGGACAACGAAGTTCGGGTGGTAGTTGGAATGGAATTTGCCGAACTGGTCCATGTAAGCATCGAGCGTACCGCCGAATTTTACACGTACATCGTGCTGTGGTTTCCATACTTCCCACACGTTGCCAAGACGTAACCAGCAATCCGGTTTTTCAACCTGCTGATCGTTAATAATTTCCTGTTTGAATAAGCCGTAGCGATAACGGATGCAGTTACCATTACCAGCTAAATTCAGGCTTGCCAGTGAATCAAGGAAGCAGGCAGCCAGACGGCCTAAACCACCGTTACCTAAACCGGCATCGGCTTCAAGTTCTTCAAGATTATGGAGATCCATTCCTAAATCATCAAGAGCCTCTTTAACGACATCGTAAACACCCATGTTCATCAGGTTGTTTGTCATTAAACGGCCCATTAAAAATTCCATAGAGAAATAATACAGTTGTTTCGTGTGATGCTCAGAGACGCTTTTCTTTGTTTCTTTCCAAGTGTTTCCCAGCTGATCGCGGATAAGCGATCCTAATGCAAGGTATCTTTCTTCTGGATAGGAGTCTTCGAAATCACGGCCAAAACGACCAGAAACTTCTGCTTTAAGTGCCTCTTTAAACGTTTGGGCATCGCTGAAAATGTTCTTCATTTTTAAAATCCTCCACTGTCGCATTATAGAAATAAGGTTTTGTCGAGTGCAACAAATTGTCGTTGCGAAAAGAATTTGTGAGTTTTTATGGTTGTTTTTCTTTGTTTTTGAAAACTTTCATCTGTTATCTGAAAATGATCTCACGCTTTCTTTTGGCTTTTTTTAACTAAAAACAGAATCATGTGAAATATTCATAATCCTATTTGAATGATTTCATGTTGTTATTATATCCGAAAAAAAGTTCATATTCGTATACAAGCTTTTTTTCTGAAACGTTTTCCCTCGAAATGCTAAAAGCGCTTATAATTGCTGTTTTTTACTTTAAGCATGGCCAAAACATGCCCTATAACACTATATTTTCGAACATTCACTTTTATTCCTTTGTCTATCGCCTGCGGACTTTTCTGCGCAAAAATGAATCAGACAGCATTAAAAAAAGACCTGCAGAAGTTAGATCTACAAGTCTTTGAATGTTTTATTTTTTCGTTGTAAATTTCGCATTTTTTATGGATTTTTGCGGTTTTCTGCTTTTTATTGCGCATTTTTTACATATGCAATGCCTAATGTTTCCTCTCGCTTGCCGCTCTTTCAAAGTGCGGCGGATAACTGAGAAAATCGAAGTCCCGCTGTATGTAGCGCTCAAAGACCGGCATTCCCCAGCGATACCCCATGCCATTGCACGTAATGATGTATTCCGCTCCCTTTTCCTGTCCAAGCAGCTGTCTGGTGCGGTTGACATGCTTGGTCAGGGTATTATCCTGAATGCGCCTGTGGTTTCTTTGCCAGGTCAGGTTTTTGAGCGTTTCGCGCGAACAGAGTATCGTGCTGTTGGAGGTCAGGTACAGAATCAGATTGTACTGGGTGGGCGTGAGCTTGATCAGCTGTCCGTTTTTATAGACCTGTCTGCCCTCTTCGTCCACAATAAGATCTCCGGTCTGGATGACGCGGTTGCGGTTTTTCTGTTCCTCACTCCACGAACGGGGCGCCCGGTCATAGAGTTTGCGGTTCTGGCTGCCGATCATCAGGTTGTTTAATGGTTTAGGAACCGGCTGGGCGAAGAAGTATTCGCGTCTGCCGTTCACATTCTGCGAACTGAGGGTACCGGATGACATCGCCGTAAGCATCTCTTCATAGTCACTGTCTGAAACCTTTGAATCTTGATTATACATAGTCATGGATTAATCCTGCCTTTTCTCTCGATTTGAATGATTAAAAAATCTGGATAAGTCTTTCGTTGAAGCATTTGTCTGACACGTTCTATCATGGAGAATAAAAATTTATCATGAAGACTAATATTTTGTCCGATTATGATGTGAGCATCATTCAGGCAGAGGATTTTTTCTCTTATTTTAGTCATTTAACAATAAATCCGTTTTAATCCGACTCTATTCTGATTTATATGATTTTTTCTTTAACTGATCCCTTAAATTCTGAAATTTTGCCTTCGATCATTCCTGAAAAGGTTTCCCTGCTTTCCTTTTTCGCTTACTTTCCAATGTCATTCGGTTAACGGGATAAAATAACGATTCGACTTCATCTTCAATCAA
>JBJEFF010000008.1:0-20836 GCA_051873775.1 Allobaculum sp.
ACGGATCCGTACGCAGGGTGGTGTGAGAGGTCAGCTAATTACTTGCCTACTCGATACCACATGATGAAACTATTTTCAAAATTTGAAAATAATAAGAAACAAAATTTCGGTATTTCCCGAAATAAAAACAAAGAATGCGAAATGACGTTTCATCATAAAACGGGAATATAGCTCTCATAATGATAAGTTTCTATACTAAAACCATCGAAAATCTGAATGAAACATTCCATACTCGCCTAAAATCTGTAAAAGAAATTTTCGATCATACCGAAACGAAAAAGCAGAACTGTATCTGAACACCGACTCCCCAACGGTGAGAACACGGAACAATTCCATTTCAAAACAGACTTGAAAAAGTCAGACGAATACAAATTCCTGAATCAGAAAAAACAGGAATCAAATCCAGTTCTATAAGCATCAAATACGCAACATCAAGCGATTCAGAACGGAGGCTCTCAACAATAAAATCGAGAATGAACTTCATATTCAGACCTCATTCTCATTCTACGGACAATTCAGGATTCCTGCGATCGCTTGTAATATTTTGGATCAACTTCACGCATACCTTAAGAAGACAAACCGCTGTTTTACCGGATAAACCCTGGTCCTCTCATCCTTATTCCTTTAACCATCTACAAAATAGACAGGGTTTATCTTTAAGTCCGGTTTTCCATCTGTGAATCCCGACCTTGAAAACCGGACTTGTTTTTGAAGATTCGAAGCGCCGTAAAATACTTTCCCTTTTTTCAAATCTTTGCGTGACGGCGCTTCTGGATCTTTCGGATCAGAAAACTGACTGAAAGACCGATAGATAAAGTATTCAGAATTTCGAGAAACAAGGAGGTAAAAACTATGATGAACAACAAACCGGCATGGTATAACAATCCGATCATGAAATGTGTTTACTTATTTTTTGCCCGGCTTGGCAGTGCAGTGATTGAAGAAGAATACAATTCGATTACGCTGCATCAGGAAACACGTATGGCGGAAATTAATTTCTACGATTATGAAGAATACGGCATTCTTGAACTCTCCATCGTTTCGACCCGCACCGGCGACATGAAATTCTACTTGCATATGGAAGCTGTAGATGAGGAAGATACAGAAGAAGCTGTTAAAGCGTTTCTGGAAACCTGGAATTGCGGCAATGAAAGCATTGCTCCGCTTGAAGATCTGAACGGGCACGATTTGCGCATCCTGCTTGTATGCACATCGGGAATCACATCCGGTCTGTTTGCACAGTGCATGCAGACGATGCTGAATGATCAGGGAAGCAGTTCCCGTGTCGAAGCAAAGTCGATCAGTGAACTGGCCGATCTTTGTCCACAGTGTTATGACCGGATTCTGCTGACACCGCAGGTCGGCTACTACTATGAGGACGTTACCGGCAGATTCGGAAACAAGGTTCAGAAGATTAATACCCGTGATTTTGCGACGATGAATGTCAGCAATGTCATCCGCGCGCTTTAACCTGGTTAAAGAGCAGAATTGCATCTGAATCGCTCCTGAAACGGAAAGAAGATGAACTCAAAAGAGGAATCTTGCGTGCTTAAGAGGCTTTTTTGCTCTCCCACAATTTTGCGAAATTTCGAAAATT
Organism: Allobaculum sp.; assembly: GCA_051873775.1. GTDB lineage: Bacteria > Bacillota_I > Bacilli_A > Erysipelotrichales > Erysipelotrichaceae > Allobaculum. Next base: position 1,598 of record JBJEFF010000008.1, read on the forward strand.
TATCGAAAATAAGTGTTGACAACGGTTTCATGAACGAATATTCTATGAGTGTCTTCAGACAGAGGCAATCAGACAGAAGGCTAACTCGTTAGTAACTTCTAAATCAGCCTCGAAGATATTTAAAATTGTTGATCATTTTGTTCAATGAAAAACAGGATTGTAACGAAAAGGCTTAACCTGAATTTTGTTGAAAGGAACAGTGTTACTGTGCTTTCTACAAAATTCAGGTTTTTATTTTTATCCCGCATCTCAAGGCGCCAGCGATACAGGCTAAAAACTTTTCTTACAGCAGCTTGAACTGAACGAAATGGACATAGGAGTTTCAAACTCCACCCACAAAAAAGTTAGGGAAAAAACTAGAAAGAGGAAAACATGGGTAAATATACTGAGTTTAGCGAACAAATCCTCGCTAATGTCGGTGGTAAAGAAAATATCACCGGTGCTGTACATTGCATGACACGTTTACGTCTTAACCTTAAAGACAAAAGTAAAGTAGATATTGATGCCGTTAAAAAAGTTCCTGGTGCATTAGGTGCACAGTTCTCCGGCGATCAGTTCCAGATCATCATCGGTCAGAACGTTTCAGATGTATATCCTGAGTTCTGCCAGGTTGCCGGTGTCGGTGCCGTTGCTGCAATCGATGAAAACTTAGACGCTCCAAAAGAAAAACTGACTTTAAAACAGATTCCGAACAAAGTCCTCGACTATATCTCCGGATCTATCGCTCCTGTACTGCCAGTCATGATGGGTTCAGGGTTCTTCAAGATGTTCTATGCCGTATTCGGACCATCAATGCTGAACCTCTTCCCGGAAACTCATCCGTTTATGCAGACTCTGTACATCGTCGGTAACGCCGGTTTCTACTTCATGCCAGTCATTGCTGCATACGGATGTGCAAAAAAATTAAATACAAGTATTCCACTAGCTCTCTTACTTGGCTTACTGCTTGTTGACCCGAACATCCTTAACATCGTCACAGCAGGTGAACCATTCAGCATTTACGGCATCTTCCCGATGCAGTTAAACAACTACGCAAACTCCATCCTGCCAACACTGCTGACAGTCTGGGTATTCAGTTATGTTTATAAATTCTTCACAAAATATATGTTCAAGAGCATTAAAGTTATCGGTACTCCGTTCTGCTCCTTACTGGTTATTGTTCCGTTAATGTTCTGCATCTTAGCTCCAATCGGTAACACAATTGGTATGGCACTCTCCGGATTCTTCTCCTGGTTATATGCAGTTGCAGGTCCTCTTGCAGTAGCTCTGATCGGTGCGTTCTGGATGTTCATGGTTGCAACAGGTATGCACATTGCAGTTATTCAGATTGCGTTAATCAACATCACAACTTTAGGTTACGACCCTGTCGTTTTAGCTGGTTCCAACATCGCAAACTACGCTTTAATGGGTATGGCTTTAGCATTCTTCTTACGTACTAAAGGTCAGCAGAAAGAAATGGCTGGCGCAAACGCAATCACACTGATCGTTGGTGGTATCTCCGAACCAACCTTGTTCACAGAATTATTAGTCAACAAAAAAGCTATGATCTGCGAAATCGTCGGTGGTTTCATCGGTGGTCTCGTTGGTGGTATGCTCCACATCGCTGTATACACAATGGGTGCTGCAAACTTCTTAACCATTCTGCAGTATGCTGGCGGAAGCTCTGCTAACTTCATCAATGCCTGCATCGCCTGCGCACTCGCATTTGCCGGTGCATTAATCACTGGTCTTGTAATCGGCTTTGATGACGATGGCAAAAAAATCTCCTTCAAAAAAAATAAAAAAGCAGCTGCTTAATTCGATTTAAAACATTCAAAAGGTTCAAGAGCACTCTTGAACCTTTCTTGGTATTTAGAAAGTAGGAACATCATGATGAAATCCATTGAACAGAACCTCAATCAGACGAATCCGTCCATGCTTTACCCGTTTTTCTGGCAGCATGGTGAATCTAATGAAATTATTGAAGACTATATCCAAAAGATGAAAGAGCAGAAAATCGATCATTTCTGCGTAGAATCCCGACCGCATCCTGACTTCATGAAAGAAGACTGGTGGCGTACGATGGACTGCATTCTAGAACAGGCGAAAGCTAGAAACATGACGTTCTGGATCCTCGATGATGTGATGTTCCCGACAGGAAGTGCAAATCATAACGTCCCGGAACAGTATAAGAAACAGTATCTGGCAATGCGCCGCCTCGATTTAAAACCGACTGTCCGTAACTCCCAGGTCCTGATGGATCAGTTTGTCGATGGCAGAACGATGATGAAAGATAAACGTCATGCCAAGGATACGCTCTTTAAAATCTTTGCGACAGAGCAGAAAAATGATGAACCGGGATGCTTTGATCACACCACTTTAGTCGATTTGACTGATAAAGTTCAGGATGGTCTGCTCGATCTTGACTGCGCTCCGGGAAAAGGCATCAGCCTCTTTATCTTCTATCACACGGCATGCGGTCTGGAAGATGCGACCAAAGATCACATGGACATGATGAATCCGGACGCTGTAAAGTGCCTGATTCAGGAAGTCTACGAACCTCATTACGAGCACTACAAAGATGAATTCGGCAAAACAATCGAAGGATTCTTCTGTGATGAACCGCGTTTTGGCAATACGAAAGGTAACGAGAATATTATCGGTCGCACGGATATGCCTCTGCCATGGAACGACCTGGTGGAAGCGGAGTTAAGCACAAGAGGATTTGATTGGCAGAATCTTGTCGATCTCTTTATCGGAGACGGCAAATCGGTCGGTTTAAACCGTGCATTATACATGGATGTCGTAACTGACCTTTACAGCAAGCACTTCAATCAGCAGATCGGTAACTGGTGTCATGAACACGGTGTTCACTATATCGGCCATGTGATCGAAGACAACAATGCGCACCAGCGCTTAGGCTACGGTCCGGGTCATTTCTTCCGCGGTGAAGCGGGTCAGAGCTATGCGGGAATCGACATCATCGGCGGACAGGTTGTACCCGGTATGGATTATCAGCACACTTCCTTTGCGACTGGCGGAGCTGATGGTGAATTCTACCACTACACTCTGCTTAAGCTTGGCGCATCTTTAGCTAAGCTCGATCCGAAAAAAGAAAATCGTTTAATGTGCGAAGCATTCGGTGCATACGGCTGGGTTGAAGGTCTCAAGATGATGAAATGGATCACTGATCACATGATCGTTCATGGTGTTAACTGGATCGTTCCTCATGCGTTTGATATGGCACCATTCCCTGACTGGGACTGCCCTCCGCATTTCTATGCGCATGGTAATAACCCGCAGTACCCGTATTTCCATGTCTGGAGCGAATACGCTGGACGTCTTTGCGCCATGATGAGCCACGGTCATTCCTATGCAAGAATCGGGGTTTTATATACCGCTGATGCGGAATGGAACGGGAATACGATGCAGCTGCAGAGCGTGCTGAAAGTTCTCGAAAACAATCAGATCAGTGCGGACATCATCAGCGAAGATTATCTGCTCGCTTCCAATACCACTGAAAACTCATTTGAAATCAATGGTCACTCGTATGATCTACTACTCGTTCCTGATTGCGATGGTCATTCTGAAACCATCGAAAAATGGCTGAATGACAACAGTAAACTTGTCAGAACGCTCAAGAAAGAAGACCTGCCAGGACTGGCAGATTCTCTTGAAACATACCGTGAAGTCAAACTCCATACGCCAAATGCCGGCATCAGTTTCGTGCATCAGGTTCAGGAAGATGGCGATCTGTATTTATTCCAGAACACAAACCTGGCTGAAGCTGTAGATACGGTTGTAACCATTGCGACAGACAAACCGTTTGTCCTTTATGATGCGATGAATAATACACTTCAGGCCGTTAACGGAAATGTTCATGATGGTGTTCAGGATGTCAAACTTCATGTCGAACCTTATGGTTTAGCAGTATTTGCAACGGCAGATGCCAAACTTCCTGCAGAGACAAAAACTCCTGCAGAAACACATGCGATCGATGCAGAAGTTAAAAATCTGAAAATTTCGGCAAAAGCGTATAACGAAAGCGAATTTACCCAGCTTGAAGCAGTCGGCTTTACTGATTTATCAAAGATTCTGCCACGCTTCTCCGGAATACTCCGTTATGAATTTGATGTGGATCTCGATGATGCCAATGTCGCTTTCATCATTCCTGAAGTCAGCGAAACCGTTGATGTAACGGTAAACGGCAAGCATGTCGGAACAAAAATCGTTCCGCCATATCAGTTCGACCTTTCCAAGGCAGCTCACGCAGGAGAAAATCACGTTCAGATTGATGTTGCCAACACACTTTTCCGCAATCAGCGCGATTCCTTCTCCCAGTTTATTGCGATGGATCCGCTCGGCATCCAGCAGAACATTGAATGGCTTGGCCGGGATTAATCAGAAGCATCTGAATTAAAAAGAACAAAAATAAAGAAAGAGATAAACGAAGATCCCCGGTCCTGTATGACCGGGTGGGTCTCTGCTCATATAATCCAAATCACAATAAATATAGGTAAGAAAAGAGGTATACATCATGAAACACGAACACATTGCACTGAACGATACTGCCTATCTGGAAACATACTTCCTTTTGAATTCAAAGGAATATAACGTCAATAAAAAACGTCCGGTTGTCCTGGTTATCCCGGGAGGCGGATATGCGTTTACTTCCGATCGTGAAGCTGAACCGATTGCCCTGAAATTCAACTCCATTGGCTGCCATGCAGCAATCCTCTGGTATACGAGCTACGACAAAGTCGCTAATGCTCCAAGACAGGATTTAATTGAAGCCACTCAGGCTATCGCATGGTTAAGAGCTCATGCCGATGAAGAATGCATCGATTTAAACAACGTGATCGTCTGCGGCTTCTCTGCCGGCGGTCACCTTGCATTAAGTGCAGCAGCACGCTGGCAGCAGGAATGGCTGAACGAACCGACCGGAACTACACCGGAACAGCGCAAAATCGATCTGTGCATCGACTGCTACGGCGCTACTCAGTTCCCGGTATCCGAACCTGGCGATAAAGGTTTCGGTGGCGACATGAATAAAATGTCCGCCAATATGCGTGTCTATGGCAGTGAAAACCCGGATGAAGAAACGGTTAAAGCCTTTGATCCGGTTCAGTACTTTGACAAGAAAACAACTCCGCCAATGTTTATCTGGCATACCGGAGAAGACCAGTATGTTCCGGTTGCACAGGCTCTCGAAGTTGCCTGCGGTCTGCAGAAAAACAATATCCCATTCGAACTGCACATTTACGAGCGCGGTGAACATGGTCTTGCACTTTGTGATCGTACAACAGCCCGCAAGGATTCTCATAAAAACAGTCATGTCGGCACATGGTTCGAATTATGCGAACAGTGGTTAACTCCATATATTGACCGTCCGGAAGATCTGTACGGTGAACATTCAAAAGGCATCCCGGCACCGCATGCGGATGCTCCATTTAATCAGAAATAAATCTATCCATACGAAAGAAAACACTGAGGAGAAAAATTATGTTCGGTTTATTTAAAAAAGAAGAATTCAAAGTCGTCAGCCCTGCAGACGGAACTTTAGTTCCGATCGATCAGGTACCGGATCCAACCTTCTCCATGAAACTCATGGGTGACGGTTTTGCGGTTAAACCTGCAAATGGCACAATCTGTTCCCCAATTTCCGGTAATATCGTGACTGTTTTCCCGACAGGCCATGCTGTGGGAATCAAAAACAAAGATGGCGTGGAATGTCTGATCCACATCGGTTTAGATACTGTCAATCTGAATGGTAAAGGCTTTAAAACTCTGGTTGGTCAGGGTGATAAAGTCAAAGCCGGTCAGGCACTCGTTCAGGTCGATAAAGAAGCTCTTGAAAATGAAGGCTACAACCTGATTACGATGGTTATCATGACTGGCGGTTACGACAAACCGATTCAGATCGAAGAAAAATCCTGCACTGCAGGCGAGAAGATTCTTTAATGAATCCCATTTATAACCCGTATCTTCCGGCATGGGAATTTGTTCCTGATGGCGAGCCGCATATTTTCAACGACCGTCTGTATATCTACGGATCCCATGATAGTTACGGCGGGGAAATCTATTGTGAAGCTCCATATACGGTCTGGTCGGCACCACTGAGTGATCTGTCCGACTGGACCTGCCATGGGCAGACTTACAATGCCGAAGGGGATCCGCATGATGACAACGGCAAGCACCGTCTGTTTGCGCCGGATCTTGTAGAAAACAACGGGAAGTACTACCTCTATTACGGGCTGGATGATGCAAAATACATTTCAGTTGCGGTCGCAGACCAGCCGGAAGGACCGTTTACCTACTACGGAACTGTTCATTATCCGGACGGAACGGAATGGGGAGACAGGGAAGGTGACGCTGCATGTTTTGATCCGGGTATCTTCAAAGATGATGATGGTCAGATCTACCTGTATTCTGGCTTTTCGTTCTCTGAAGCGGTCGCGAAACGGATTGTGGCTAAACTGAAAGCAGCCGGAGTCACCGAAATGCCGACGATCAACACCACGGGCAGCATGGTCGCAAAACTGGAAGATGACATGGTGACCATCAAAGGCGAACCGCAGCCGTTACTTCCGGGAACTTCCAATTCAGAAGGAACAGGCTATGAAGGGCATGAATTTTTTGAGGCATCATCGCTGCGCAAGTTTGATAACTGGTATTATGCGATCTATTCAAGCGTAAACGGTCATGAACTCTGTTATGCGATGTCCCGCTATCCGGACCATGATTTCGAATACAAAGGCATTCTGCATTCCAACGGCAACTTAGGAATCAGCGATGTTCCGGAATTTGACTATGGCAACAACCATGGCTCGATTGAAAAAATCGGTGACAATTTCTATGTGTTCGGTCACCGTCACACGAAGGATACCCAGTATCAGCGCCAGGGAGTTGCGGAAAAACTGCACCGCAATCCGGATGGCACATTTGATCAGGCACCGATGACGAGTCAGGGACTGTATGGAAAACCTCTTCCTGCCACTCAGAACTATCCGGCTTATATTGCCTGCTATTTAACAGGACCGGATGGAGCAGGAAGACAGGATGAAAAGCACCAGCATCCCGATCGGCCCGAAATTGTGGTCGAAAATCGCACTGGATTCATCCGTCATCTAGTCAATGGAGCTAAAGTCGGGTATCGTAGGTTTGAAATGGAACAGAATACGACGATCGGTGTTAAAGCCCTTGCCAGCGCTGATTGTCAGCTTGAAATTAAAACGACCGCTGATGGAGAACCTGTTGCAGTGATTGATCTGCACGCTACAGAAAAACCGGCAGACTTCCGGGCGGAAAAAGCACTTTGTCCGATGGAAACTGACTTGTATTTTGAAATGAAGGGTACCGGAAGTGTGGATTTATTTGAAATTTCGTTCAGAAAATGAAATTAAGTTAAAAATTAAGTTATATACAAATTATAGTTAAAAATTAAGTAAATCAGCTTAAGAATAACATTGACAGCGCTTTCGAGAATAGATATTCTTTAATTGGCTTCAGGGATAGAAGAGGTGTTGATACATGAAAGCAATTCGAAATATCAACAATAACGTTGCCGTCTGTGTGGATGACAACGGATTCAAAGTAATCGCAATCGGCAAGGGAGTAGGATTTGGCAAGACACCTCATGAAGTACCCTTAGAAGTTATCGACCAGACCTACTACAATATCCCTGCCCATTATGTTTCCTTACTTGATGAAATGCCCGAAGAGATTTTTGAACTCACCCGCGTGATAGTTCAGAAAGGATGTCAGTATCTGAATATGGAAGCCAAAGCTTCCTTCCTGTTCTCTCTCAGTGATCATATCAACTTTGCCATTCAGAACACCAAAAAGGGGCTGGTAATCAGTAACCCGATGAGCAATGAGATTCCTCACATGTACGAAAGAGAATACAAGATGGGAACCTGGGCACTGGATCTGATCCGCAAGAAAACGGGCGTTAAGCTTCCCCGCAGCGAAGCAGCAACGATTGCACTTCATTTTGTGAATGCCGAACAGGATGTCAAAGTTCCGGAACGGGACGAAATTGAACATTTTGTCGACGATATCACCGAGATCATTGAAAGTGAACTCAACATCATCATTGACCGGGATGAATACAATTATTCGCGTTTCGTTACCCATTTAAAGTACCTGTTGAAACGGACACACGGCATTAACCAGACCAATACGGAGAATGCCAAGATGTTCGATGAAGTTTATGCGAATAACCCGAAACTTCAATCAACACTGGACAAATTGAAAATTTATATCACGACGGTTTTAAAGGTCGAGCCATCCAAGGATGAACTGCTCTACCTTTTAATCCATCTGAACCGTATGGTTGCGAGTGAAGGAGTGTAACTGAAAAGGCATAACCCGAATCTCACAAAGATGTAAAAATTTGCGCTTTTGTGAATTCGGGTTTTCTTATGCCTTCTTTTCGAAAAATACGGACTATAAATATCAAAATCCGGATTGAAAGCAATCCGGATCAACAAAATGGAGATTAGGCGGAATGACGCTGGATGAGATTGCCGTTGATCATGATCCGCATCGTATCTTTTTGACGAGTTTGAATGAGGCACAGCAGAATCTGAACGGAAATTCTCGCCATGTAGTTTTTCGGAATCTGGTAAGTCGTCAGCGAAGGTTCGATGAACGAAGAAATCGGCAGGTTATCCACTCCGACGATCGCAATATCGTCCGGAATTTTATAACCGCGTTCCTTGAAGGCCTTCATGGCACCGATCGCAATCGCATCGTTGTCCGCAAAGTAGCACGAAGCTAAAGGAACCTGCTGATCAAGCAGGGCGAGCATATCGGTATAGGCGCCCTCAATGGTCGGTGAAAGAGAATGAACGATGGATTTGGATGGTGAATAACCGTGAGCACGGATGCTCTGAAAGAAGCCCTGGGAACGTTCCTTGAAGTTGACGATTTCCTGACACGACTGAAGATAGCCCGGCTGGCAGTGGCGCTGTTCGATCAGATAGTCAACAGCTTCGGATGCGATTGCCGTGTTGTTGATCGTCACACTCATCCGGTCAGCGCTGCCGAAGAACGTATCGAGCAGAACCATCGGGGTTTTGAGACTGAGAAACGGTTCGAGCTCATGCAGAGTCATCGTCGTGCCTAAAAGCAGAATTCCCACATAGCCAAGCTGAGTGATGACCCGGATTTCCGTTTCAAGATCATCATTGTCATGGATCTGATGGGTAATCAGTTCATATCCGCATTCTTTCAGTTCGGACTCCAGGTTTTTGACGAGTTCGCTGAAAAACGGCGGGTCAAAGATGAAGTTCTTGTGATAAAACACCAGCGCAACGAGTTTGGATGGATTGTGTTTTGATTCGATGCGCGAAAAATCGTAACCCATTTCGCGTGCGGTATCGATGACAGTCCTCCGAAGAACATCGCTGACACCGTCTTTATTGTTCAGAGCCATAGAGACGGCGGCTGCTGAGATTCCTAGTTTATTTGCGATTTGCTTGGCAGTAACACGCATGGAAACACTCCTTATATTAAGCAACATGATACAGAGTCAGAAAAATCATAAAAGAGCGATAAACAAAGCGCAAACAAAAAAATAAAGAAATCAGGGAAAACCTGAAACGATTCAAAGAGACTGGATGAATCACATCCGCAAGAAAGGAAATTTCAAAATGAAACATGCAGTTGTAAAAATCGGACTTGCTCCGACAAGACGTTCCATTTTCTCCGCACCGGCAGCTGAGGAATATGCCAATAAAACCCGCGCACGCCTGAACGAACTTGGCGTTGAGTTCGTCGATATCAATGATATCGCCTCCGATGGTCTGCTTCATGATGACCAGGACCGTATCGTGATCGCTAAGAAATTTAAGGAAGCAGGCATTGATGGTCTGTTCTTCCCGCACGGTAACTTCGGTACCGAATACGAAGTAGCCCGTCTTGCCAAGGAAATGAATGTACCGGTTCTTTTATGGGGACCGCGTGATGAAAGACCGGATGAAAACGGCATCCGTCTGCGCGACAGCCAGTGCGGTCTGTTTGCGACAGGTAAAGTCCTGCGCCGTTTCAAAGTGCCATTCACTTACCTTTGCAACTGCAATCTCGAAGATCCTGAATTCGAACGCGGTATTAAAAACTTCCTGGCAGTCTGCAACGTTGTAAAAGCATTCCGCAACATCCGCATCCTGCAGATCGGACCTCGTCCTTTCGATTTCTGGAGCACGATGTGCAACGAAGGCGAACTGCTTGAAAAATTCAACATCCAGCTTTCCCCGATTCCTCTTGCTGAACTGACGATGACCATGAAGCGCGCCAACCCGGAAGAAGTTGCAGAAATCATGGCTTACTGCCGGGAAAATTTCTGCATTCAGGTCAGTGATGAATCTCTTGAACAGATTGCCCGTCTGAAATGGGCAATGCGTACCTTAGCCGATCAGTACGGATGCTGCGCAGCCGCAATCCAGTGCTGGAATGCCCTGCAGTCTGAAATCGGCATTATGCCATGTGCCGCAAACAGCCTGCTCAATGAAGAAGGCTTCCCGGTTGTCTGCGAAACCGATATCCACGGCGCCATTACCGCCATCATGGCTGAAGCTGCCGGCATGAACGATAATCGTACATTCTTTGCGGACTGGACTGTCCGTCATCCGGATAACGAAAACGGCGAACTCTTACAGCACTGCGGACCATGGCCGATCTCCTGTGCAGCATGTAAGCCGACCATCGGTTATCCACTCGCCTTCTCTCATCCGGGCGCAGTTGAAGCACCGGCCAAACTCGGCGAGTTAACTTTATGCCGTTTCGATGGCGACAATGGCGAATACTCCATGTTAATGGGTAATGCCAAAGGAATTGAAGGTCCTTATACCAAAGGAACTTACATGTGGGTTGAAGTGAAAAACTGGAAACGTCTCGAAGCCAAGATCGTTGAAGGACCTTATATCCACCACTGTGTCGGTATCCATTCCGATATCGTGCCGGTTTTATACGAAGCCTGCAAATACATCGGTGTACAGCCGGATTTATACGACGACAACGAAGAAGAAGTCCGCGCATTTATTCGCGGCGAATAGATAAAAAGAAAAGAGCGGAGGAAGCAGTCATGAATGAATTAACAAGAAAAAGCTATGAATTGCGGCGCGACATTCTCGAGATGATGTACCTGTCCAAGGCAGGTCACGTCGGCGGTGACTTAAGTGTCATCGATATCCTGAATGTTCTCTACAACGCCGAAATGAACGTCACACCGGAAAACTTCAAGGATGAAAACCGCGACCGTTTTCTGCTCAGTAAAGGACACTGTGCGGATGCCCTCTATGCAGTATTAGGAGAAAAAGGATTTGTCGATCGCCGTGAAGCGATTGAAACTTTCTCTCAGTACCAGTCGAAATTCATCGGTCATCCGAATACAGATGTATACGGTGTTGAAATCAACTCCGGTTCTCTCGGTCACGGTTTATCCATCGGTGTGGGCATGGCATTAGCCGCAAAGATGGATCACAAAGACTACCGTACCTATGTCGTCATCGGGGATGGCGAACTTGCGGAAGGATCCAACTGGGAAGCATTCATGGCGGCCAGTCAGTATGGTCTTGATAATCTGTGTGCCACACTCGACTTAAACGGTCTGCAGATTTCCGGCACGACCGACCAGGTGATGTCCACTGCGCCGATGGCCAAGAAAGCGGAAGCATTCGGCTGGAACGTCATTGAAGTGGCAGATGGCAACGATTGCGACCAGCTTGTGGCGGCTTATCAGAAAGCACGTACTTTAAAAGGAAAACCGACTTTAGTGATCGCCCATACCGTTAAAGGAAAAGGCGTTTCCTTCATGGAAAATCAGGCAAAATGGCACCATGGTGTCATGAGTGAAGAAGAATATAAACAGGCAATGGCCGAAATCGAGGAGGTATTAGCATGAGTAGCCAGAGCAACCGTCAGGTCATCTGTGATGTATTAATGGAAGAAGCAGAACACAATCGCAACATCGTTGCGGTATGTTCCGATTCCCGCGGATCAGCGAGTCTGACTCCGTTTGCGAATGCCTATCCGGATCAGTTTGTTGAAGTCGGAATTGCCGAACAGGATTTAGTCGGTATCTCCGCCGGTCTCGCTTCCTGCGGCAAGCAGGTTTTCGCAGCTTCTCCGGCAAGCTTTCTGACCACACGCAGTTATGAACAGTGCAAGGTCGATGTCGCTTATTCCGGAACAAACGTCAAATTAATCGGTATTTCCGGTGGCGTCAGCTATGGTGCACTCGGTATGACTCACCATTCCTGCCAGGACTTCGCCGCAATGGGTGCTTTAACCGGTATGCGTGTCTACAATCCGAGCGATGCCAGACTTACCCGCTGCTTAATGAAAGAATTAATCAAGGATGACAAACCCGCTTATATCCGTGTCAGCCGCAGTGCTTCCCCGGATGTTTACGATGATGACATGGATTTTGTTCTCGACCGCGCAAATGTGCTGTGCCATGGCGATAAAGTGCTGATCGTTGCCAATGGTGAAATGGTCACTTTCGCCAAAGAAGCCGCAAAACGTCTGAATGAATCCGGTATTTCCACCGGTGTTATTGATATGTACTGTATCAAACCATTTGATGAAGCAACTTTACTTGAAGAAGCTAAACATGCAGACCTGGTTGTTTCGGTTGAAGAACATTCCCAGTTTGGCGGACTGGGAAGCCGTGTTGCTCAGACTCTCTGCCATTCCATGCCGAAAAAACTGGTTGAACTGTACCTGCCGGATGAACATCTCATTTCCGGAACCAACCAGGAACTCTTTAAATACTATGGCTTAGATGCTGACGGCATCGAAAAAGCCGTGAGACAAGCATTATGAAATGCGTTCTCGGAATAGATCAGAGCACACAGGGCACCAAAGCAGTCCTTTTTGATGAACAGGGCAGTATCATTGCCCGTGCCGACCGCAAGCATGCGCAGCTGATCGATACTAATGGCTATATTTCCCATAGCCTGAACGAGATTTACCGCAACGTGATTGAAGCCTCACGGCTTGTGATCGAAAAAGCCGGGATTGATCCGGCAGATATCGTGACGATCGGGCTGTCCAACCAGCGTGAAACGACCGTTGCCTTTGACGGAAAAGGGAATCCTTTAGCCGATGCGATTGTCTGGCAGTGTTCCCGCTCCACTTCAACACTGGAAAACCTGAACTTCTCTAAAGAAGAAGCTGAAGAAATCCGGCTGCTGAGCGGTCTGGTTCTTTCCCCATATTTTCCGGCAAGCAAGATGCGCTGGTATCTGGATGAAATGGATCTTGGAAGCTATCCGGATCTTCATTTCGGAACGATTGATACGTGGGTCATCTATAAACTGACCGGTAATTTTAAAACAGATGCTTCCAATGCATCCCGCACCCAGTTGTTTGACATACATACTCTAGAGTGGTCCGATCGTCTTTGCGAACTGTTCGGGATTGATCGTAAATGGCTGCCGGAAGTCTGCGACTCCAATGCGGATTTCGGCAGTACCGATCTTGAAGGTGTGCTGCCGCATCCGGTTTCCATTCACGGCGTTTTGGGCGATTCCCATGCCGCTCTGTTCGGACAGGGATGTCACGAACAGGGACAGATCAAGACGACTTTCGGCACCGGAAGCTCGATCATGATGAATATCGGCGACCACTATCAGGAAAGCAAGCAGGGTCTGACCACATCGCTTGCCTGGTGTATGGACGGAAATACGGATTACGTTTTTGAAGGCAATATCAACTACAGTGGGGCTGTCATCACCTGGCTGCAGGATGATCTCGAACTGATTGAAAGTGCTGCCCAAACGCAGAAGCTGGCCGAACAGGCAAATCCGGATGACGAAACCGTTCTCGTTCCGGCTTTCTCCGGTCTTTCCGCACCGTACTGGAACGAAAATGCCAGAGCAATGCTGACCGGAATGAGCCGCACAACCGGCAAGCGCGAAATCGTCAAAGCTGCTCTGGAAAGTATTGACTATCAGATTGTTGAAATTCTGAATGCGATGGCGAGTGATTCCCATCTGCCGCTTCGTGAAGTGAAAGTAGACGGCGGACCGACGAAAAACGGCTATCTGATGCAGTTTCTTTCCGATATGGCCCGCAGTACAGTCCGCGTAAGCAGACAGGAAGAGCTCTCCGCAATCGGTGCTGCCTATATGGCGGGAATTGTGGCAGGACTCTATTCGAAAGAAGCGCTCTTCGCGCATCGCGACTATTTTGAATATCGTCCGCAGATGAACAACGAACTCTGGAGAAAGCGGATGGAACGATGGTACGATGCCATTGAACGAGTTCAGAAAGAAAAGAAAAAGGGGTACTTCTCATGTTAACCATTACACAGGATCATAAAAACTTCCTCAAAGACGGTAAGCCGTTCTTCTATCTTGCGGATACATGCTGGTCTGCGTTTACCAATATTACGGATGAAGAGTGGGACTACTATCTCGAAAAACGTAAAATGCAAGGGTTCAATACGCTTCAGATCAACATCCTTCCGCAATGGGATGCTTCCGCAACGGATCTGAACTGGCAGCCATTTGTGGACAACGATCCAATGCAGTTAAACGATGCCTACTTTGAACATGCCCGCAATATGGCCATTCAAGCCAAAAAAGAAGGGTTTGAACTGGCGCTGGTGGTCTTATGGTGCAACTATATCCCGGGCACATGGGCAAGCAACATGTTTAAAAAAGGCATTCTTCCTTATGAATTCATCGTGCCTTACATCGCAAAAGTTCATGAAACCTTCTCCGATCTCGATCCGATCTATGTCATCAGCGGTGATACGGATTTCCCGGAAGAAGAAACGGAAAAATACTATATTACCGCCGCGAAAGAACTGCGCAGACTGGCACCGAACCATTTATTTACTACACACATTAAAGGCCGTTATTCCTATATTCCGGAAGAACTGGAAAAACTGCTTGATCTCCGCTTCTTCCAGAGCGGACATAATGCCAAGGATTTAACGATGCCTTATTCCCTCAGTGAAACCATGCAGGAAAAATATCCGGAGGTTAAACCTCTGATTAACTCCGAACCTTGTTATGAGGAAATGGGATATTCCGGAAACCAGTATGGACGCTGGAAACAATATGACATCCGCCGTGCTGCCTGGGTCAGCGTACTTTCCGGCGCTAGTGCAGGCGTAACGTACGGTGCGGGCGGCATTTACAGCTGGCACAAAACAAAGAAGAACTTCGGTTCACTTCTCGGTGAAGGTTTCGACCAGCCGAAATCATGGGAAGAAGCAATGAGTTTTCCCGGGGCGTGGGATTACGGTTTGCTTGCCCGGATTATGAAAGGCCGTTCCATCACTCCGCGTCAGGATCTGCTCGTCAATCCGACAACAGAAATCCGCGTAGCTGAAGATCAGAACGGAGAATTACTGATCTATGTTCCATGCAACACCCGTGTCCGTCTGAAGCTCGATGGAGACTATGACTTCAAGGCTCTTGATCTCGTTCACAAGAACATCGCAGATTTAACTGTATCGAAAAAAGATGATGTATCGATCGTCGCCATGCACCCGTTTGGCGAAGATGCATTATTAATCGGCAGACCAGTTCGTTAATTAAAATCCTATTGTTTCAGAAACGTTCATACTTGTAACCGCCGGCTATGCAAAACGTGCATGCTGGCGGTTTTTTAGTAACCTGCTGGCGGAAAAACTTTCATTTTGGCGCATTTGAGCGAATATCCGTGAATCACCGGTATATATCTAGTTTTGAAAACTAGATATATTGACTCTCAAAACTATCTTTCGTATCCTTTAAAAAAGGAGTACCTGCCATGATCCAGATTATTACTGATTCTTCTTCCCTGTATTCAAGGGAAAAGGCGCTTGAAAAAGGCTTCTGGTCCCTGCCGTTATATGTTGTAGCGGATGGTCAGAGCTATCGGGATTTTGATGAAATCAGTGCCGCCAATTTTACCGAACTGACGAAGAATTCCGCCAAACTTTCTACTTCCCAGCCATCCGTCGGTGAAAAACTGGCTTTATACAATGAAATTCTCGAAAATCCCGAGAATCAGATTCTGGATCTGGCGATCTGTGACGGATTGTCCGGAACTTACCAGTCCGGACTGACGGTAAAGGAAAGCTGCGATGATCCGTCCCGTGTTACAGTCTTCGATACCCGTACGCTCTGTGGTCCGCAGCAGCACATGGTTCTTAAAGCTGTTGAAATGCGCGATGCGGGATGCAGTCTCGAAGAAATTCTTGCTGCGCTTCAGAAGGGAATTGAGCATGAAGCAAGCACAGTCTGTGTTCTTGATCTGAATCATATGGTTCGCGGCGGACGTCTTCCTAAATCAGCTGCAGCTGCCGGAAATTTCCTAAAGGTAATGCCGCTGGCGGTGAAGACCGATGAAGGCGGTCTGAAAGTCTACGGTGTCGGAAGAACGTGGAAGAAAATCTGCGAACTGCAGGATCGTTTCCTGACTTCCAAAGGCATGAATGAAAACTGGACTCTGTACATCACCCATGCCAACAACCCGCAGGCTGCCGGAAAGATTAAAGACTGGTTTCAGGCTAAGTATCCGGCAATGAAGATTGTCGTTCAGCCGTTAAATGCAATGTTCATGGTTCATGGCGGTGAAGGCTGTGTAGCCGTTCAGGCCATTGGACTCTAGTCTGAAATGAATAAATAAAGAAAGCAAAAAGCGATAAAAGAAAATCGAAAAAATCGGGAGTTTCCGGGAATCCGGAAGCTCCTTTTTTCAGGTAAGGAAGGTTTGAAACAAACGTAAGTGGTTTCAGAAAATTTAATGAAAATCGCTTTCGTTTTGAGAATGAACTCGGTAATTTCTATATCAATGAAGCGAAAGAAGAGGACAAGAATCATGTTGAAACAGAATTTACATACCCATACCTGCCTGGACCACGGCAAAGACACCGTCAATGAAATGGTGGAAACCGCAATAGCGAAGGGCTTTACAACACTTGGTTTTTCCGGTCACGGAACAAATAAACCACTTGCTCCTACTTCAATGAGTGCCGAAAATCAGAAACAGTATAAAAAAGACGTACTGGCCGCAAAAGAACAGTACAAAGATCAGATCGAGATCTTTCTTGGAATTGAACAGGACAGCATGGCGCCGTTTGAAGATGAAGATCTCGACTATAAAATCGGCAGTGTTCACTATATGAAAAAAGGAGACCGCATTATTCCGGTTGACGATAACACCACCCTGTTCGAGCAGATCCGTGATGAATTATACGATGGCGATATCCGCGAAATGGTGAAAGCTTATTATCAGAGCGTCGAAGAAATGATGGATACCCAGCATTTCGATATCGTCGGTCATATCGATCTGATCACCAAGTTTAATGAAGAGGAAACCTACTTCAGATTTGATGACCCGTGGTATCTCGAATGTGCCGATCACGCCATTCAGAAAGGCATCGATAAAGGCTTGATTTTTGAAATGAATACCGGTGCGATTTCCCGCAAAAACCGCCTTACTCCTTATCCGGCACCGCAGCTGCTCGAATACATGGCAGATCATAATGCGAAACTTGTGATTAATACCGACTGCCATGACCGTAACTATCTCGATTGTGCAATCGATGACTGCATTAACCGGGCGAAAAAAGCCGGCTTTACTCATCTGATGCGCTTAACCGCTGACGGATTTGTGGAAGAACCGATCGAATCCTACCAGTAAGTCCGTTCAACTGATTTCCAATTCATTAAATTTTTTAAATACGCTGATTCCGGTCGGCGTTTTTTTATGGTACAAATGGAGGATACCTCTGGCATGAAGCCCGGCTTAGGAATCATGTCATGGTATTCTGAAATAAACGGCTATAGAAAATAAATAAATAAAAATAAATAAATATAGGAAAGAAAGGGGGATTTCGATGGCCTTATCTATATCCGATCATTTTACCTATCCGAAACTGCTAAGGTTTACCTTTCCAAGTGTCGTGATGATGGTATTCATGTCCTTGTACACGATTGTCGACGGCTTCTTTGTTTCAAACCTGGCAGGTAAGGACGCGTTTACCTCGCTGAATCTGATCTGGCCGGCAGTCGGTCTTCTTGGCGCATTCGGGTTTATGTTCGGAACCGGAGGTACCGCGCTGGTTTCCAAAACACTCGGCGAGCAGAAAAAAGAACTCGCATGCGAGTATTTTACGATGATTATCGTCTTCGAAATCATCCTGGCGATTGTGGTCTCGGCGATTACGATTGCGTGCATTATTCCGATTTGTCATCTGGTCGGGGCAACGGAGGATCTGATTCCCGGATGTATTGCGTACGGCGTTCCGTTACTGGCCATGCAGGTATTCATGTATCTGTCCCACAGCTATCAGTCATTTCTGGTTGTGGTCGGCAAGGCAAAGTTCGGTCTCGTGATTACCCTGATTACCGGCTTTTCCAACATGATCCTCGACTATGTCCTGATCGGCGTCTTCAATATGAGTGTTCTGGGTGCGGCACTAGCCACCGGAGTCAACTGGATTATCGGTGCTTTGATTCCGACATGGTGGTTCTGGAAACATCAGGAAGCCGATCTTCATTTCACGAAATTTAAATGGCGCTTTAAAGCTCTCGCTCAGGCAAGCTTTAACGGTTTAAGCGAAATGGTCTCCAATATTTCGATGAATCTGATCGTTTTGCTCTATAACGTCGTTTTAATGAAAATGGCAGGACCGGACGGAGTAGTTGTTTATGGTGTAATTCAGTATCTCTCCTTCTTGTTTGCGGCTGTTTTCCTGGGTTATTCGATGGCGATTGCGCCATGCATCGGTTATCAATACGGGGCACAGAACCGCAAGGAACTGAAGAATCTGTTGATTAAATCGCTCGTGATCATTACCGTTGTTGCAGTGGGAACCGTCCTGCTCGCTTCTTTAGGAGCAAATCAGCTGAGTGCGATCTTCGTTTCCTATTCGGATGAGCTGATGGAAATGTGCGAAACTGCAATCCGCATTTACTGTATCGGATTCCTGATGGCAGGATTTAATATTTTTGCGTCCGGGTTCTTTACGGCACTCAATAATGGACCGGTATCCGCTATCCTCTCCCTTCTGCGTACTTTCGTATTCCAGGTAGGTGCAATTTTGATTATGCCGCAACTGTTTGGATTAAACGGCGTATGGAGTGCGACGGTAGTAGCGGAAGCTCTCTCGCTTGTGGTAAGCCTCGCCTTTATCCTTGGTCTGCGTAAACGCTACGGCTATCTTTAAAGCAGGCTAACAATCTTGAGAAATATAAAATAGATAATATGAAAGGCCCCCCAGTTTGCATTACGTGGATTTTGATCGATACT
>JBJEFF010000009.1:0-4018 GCA_051873775.1 Allobaculum sp.
CTATTCCAAACACCACTTAGTAAACGAGAAAGTTCGTTAACTTAATGACATTGCCATTAATCGTTTTATAAAGCAGATCCTTGCTTTCGTTATAGGTGGCGATAAAGACATCGACCTCCGGGAAAGCTTCCGGATCATCAATCTTAGGAAGCGGGAAACTACGTGGAAACTCATGAATTCAGCAGCTATAAACAAACTCGCCAAGACTTGCGATCTC
Organism: Allobaculum sp.; assembly: GCA_051873775.1. GTDB lineage: Bacteria > Bacillota_I > Bacilli_A > Erysipelotrichales > Erysipelotrichaceae > Allobaculum. The sequence goes on from JBJEFF010000009.1 coordinate 218, forward strand.
GGTAATCAGCAGCAGAATCGCAAGAACCATCGCAATCGTACTGTGCCCAGTAAACGGCATAGTGAACAGCAGACGCCATAATACATACAGCGTCACCACAAAAAGCATCAGATAAAACAGGGCGGTCTTTCGATCAGTCCGGATTCGGGTTCCGGTCCGTTCGAGCAGATCCACATAAGTCGGATAGAAATGGGTCCGGTGCAGCTTAAAGTTCTGAAAGATAATCCCGCCAAAAAATGCGGTAGCCGCAAGCAGAATTGCGGCAGCCGGACGTTCCCACAAACGGTAAATTCCCCATCCGAACACGAACATGCCAAGCAGGCAGTCCCGGAAAATCGCCGCTGATCCTGTAAGCTTCGATCGTCGTACTGCGGGAGTAAGGAGCAGGTAGAAAATCAGGATTACGAGAAAATAAAGCGCATAAAAACAGAGAAAATGAAAAATATACTGTTCATCGGGAATTACACGCATCAGCATTTCCCTGATCGGCAAAGCGGCAACACTGCCTAGCCCGATAGACCAGAAGAAAGCAGCTCTCTTATGACCGTAGAAACACAGTCCGAGACCGGCGAGCACCAGCATCAGGGTAAGAAAAACAGGTAAGTTTTAATAGCCGGGTAACTGTACATTATTGAAAACAGGCGGCCAGTAAAATGTAGTATCCATAGCTTCATGATAGCCGTTCGCCTGATTTTCCTTTTTAAGAATGCCTGTGAAGTTTCTGACTTCCGTTTCCGGAACAAGGAAAGATAAAGCCGATTTGCCATACGGTCCGATCTATTGCGGCATAATGATCACTTAACAAAACTGGAAAGCACCTCATCCTGAAGAGAATATTTTTTCGGGTTTCGAGCAACAATTAGATACGAATACGGTCATAATATCCATAACAGAAGATGGCGGATATGCCTTCAAGGTTCATGTCCGCCTGATTCAGTACATTTTTGAAAGGAAGGATACTATGGCGGAATTTGGACACTTCTACCTCGACCAGGAAAAAGATATCGTAGTGGACCTTGATCTCGAGAACGGAAAACTGATGTATACTCTGCGAACGCCGAATCATCATACCGGTAATCTGATCACCAATCTTGCAAGCTTATGTGATTTGCCGCTGAGTTTTGATGAACAGGGGCTCAAGCAGATCTGCGGCACAGTTCCCTGCTATGTCGATGATCTCGGGCAACGGGTTTATATTTTCCGTCTTGGCGGAATTAAATGTGCGAGCATCTATGAAGACGGAAAGATCGTCCGGAAAGCATCGATTCCGGCAATCTCCAAAACCTTGATGTCGCAGACCAAAAACTATCAGCTCGATCTGTCGCAGACGATCGTCAAATCTTATATTCTTGAAGATCACAAATTCAGAACCGACCTGCATACCCATATGAACGCCAATCTCCAGCCGGATATTCTCATTGCGCTCGGTCTGATTCATCAGGTCCGCTATCCGCTCTACTATATAAAAAAGCTCGGCCTTAAACTGAGCCCTTTGCAGGAGGAAAAACTCGATCAGCAGCGAAAACAAGTCGCTGCACAGTTTCAGGATTGCGGTCTAACCGGAAAATATCTCGACCGGAAAATTGATGACAACACCGAAATCAACTTTGCGGATCTGATTTTAAACAACCTCGAAAATGCCGAATATAATCTTCCGCTAATCCGGAACTCTCTGTCCGTGATGAAAGACGGGCAGGCTGTTTTTACAAATCTTGAAAAAGTCTATCTGTACCGCTATATCTTCTCAAAAGGTACACCCGCAAAAGAGCAGATCGTTCTTCATGATGTCGAAGAGATTCCCGATCACGAAATACGGGATGCGATCAGGCAGATGATCATTGATGATCAGACTCCGGAGTTTAATCATTTCTCGCTGATTCAGGATAAGCTGTTATGGATTGCCCGTATGTATCAGGAAAACGGAATCGTCTATAGCGAAATTTCCGATACAGGACTCGTCAAAAAAGATACAGCTTCCATGCTTCTTGAGCAGATTCATGAAGCCATGCCGGTTATATACGCTCATACCGGTGTGCGGATCCGGTTTCTTGCCGCATTACGCCGGATTCCGCTTGCGATTGTCAAAGACCAGGTGCAGAACGGCGACTACCAGAGCAGTCTTGAAACGATGCGGGCTGTCGCCATGGATCCTTATATTGCGGGAAGTGATATTCTCGGAGAAGAGATCAACGACATACGCGATCTCAAACCAGTCATTCGCCAGCTCGTCCGCATTGCCCGAGATGAACCTTCGTTTGTGATCAGGATTCATGCGGGCGAAAATGACGGCATCCGGGATAACGTTCTGAACTCCGTTCTGTTAGTAGAAGACTGTCTTGAAGACGGTCAGCAGATGCCGAATACCCGGATCGGGCATGGTCTGTATACGGCGAACCTTTCCAGTTCACAGGGGAAGAAGCTGCTGCAGAAACTAAAAGAGGATCAGGTCATCGTTGAATTCCAGATCACCTCAAATGTCCGTCTCAATAACCTTTCCCGGCTTTCTCATCATCCGCTCAAAGCCTATCTCGAAGCCGGAGTTGCCTGTGTTCAGGGAACTGACGGCGGAGGAATGTATGGCTCTGACTCTTTTGACGAACAGTTCTCCCTTGAAAAACTGTTAAAGCTGAACGGAGATCAGTTCAAAGCCATACGAAAAGTCGAAGACAGAATTATCGATCAGGGAAATCAGGCTTTTGAAGTGAAGATGGATCGTTTTATGAAAGAATCTGACGGCATGGCGGTCGCAGATTTCTATTCCCACCGCATTGCGCAGGAACATATTGAATCCGTCTTCTCGAATTCCGTTCACCGCAAATCTTCTCTTCAGGCTTTTGCTAGTCAGATCCGGCCTCTTCCTGAAAAGAAAATTCCTGTCATTCTGCTAGGCGGATCATTTAATTCGGATCGTCATCAGACAAAGATGACTACGGAAGGAAAGAAACTGGTTTCCGGTCTGCTCAGAGATCTGGATCCCGAAAAGTACTTCTTCGTCATCGGTCATGCGCTGAAAGCCTATGAGCGCTTTCTTGTGCAAGAAAACAAAAAGCTTGATCATCCGTTTGAGATCTTCGTCTTTGTTCCGGGAACTGTAGATTCAGTTTCTCAATCACGGCTTAAAGAAAGCGGTCTGCCGATCCGGGTTTCCCTTGAACCGGAAGAACTCGGCATCTATAAAAGCGTCACCTATGAAATCTTTAAACGCCGGCCTTATATTCTCATCGGTCTTGACGGAAACAGTGCCGCACTGAACATGATTCAGGATGCGAAAAACGCAAAATACAGAAGTCCGATCTTCCTCTATGGCAAAGTCCGTGCCTTCAAAGTCAAAGCTGCTTCCCTTTCCGGTTATATCCGTCTGTTTGATCATGCCGACGATGTACTTCAGCAGATTCAGACCGCTCAGGAAAACAACAATTCGCACTGAGATTTCTGAGTTTTAAGATGCATTTCTATCCTGGCAGATCTCTCCATTACCTGAACTTTTACCATCTCTCCCTTTACACGTACTTACCGAAAGTTTTTGTCGCCAATGACAAAAACTTTTTATTTTTCCGACTTTTTTCCATCGATGACAAAAATTTTAAGGATCCGGTCAGCCTCTGTTTTGACAAGGGATTTCGAACAGAAAACATCCAAACTGTTAAAAATTATTTCACCCAGTTCGTTAAGTTTTATATTGACTACGATCAAGGTCTATTACTGTCCGGCGTGTCAGACCTATCATGCTTTATTTCATCCTTCAATTGTTCCGTTTTGTTCCTACTCCTATGCGTTCCTCGGCGAAATCTATCGTTTTTA
>JBJEFF010000010.1:0-4009 GCA_051873775.1 Allobaculum sp.
GATGCATGATTTTCATTGTTCCAAAGCGAGTGAAATGCTTCTTGAACCGATGGCTAAAGCAACTAGATACTATAAGGAAACTAAGGAGGGACGTAGAAAAATGGAACGTATGTTAATCGAAGGAACGGTAGAAGAATTATTCAAAGAATGGTCTAAAGAATCTAACGAAGAAACCCGAAGAAAAACCACATATAAAAACAAAAGAGAATTCGCAGAAAAACTGCTGCGGGAAGGTAGTTTTCAGCCGGAAAAAATCGCTTCTCTGACTGGTCTTTCCTTAATAAAAGTAAAGAATATGCAAAAACGGCTTGGTTTATAATAGAAACTTCCATAATTTCGATTGGAACCGGGGATGGACAAATCGTCTTGATTCCCGGTTTTCATATGGCCGAAACGATCCGTTTTGCAGGGTATTTGATGATTGTATGGAGTTTTGAACGACTTCTGTATAGAAGAAATCCGGGAGGGAGTTAATTAAAATGATGATGAAACAGAATTAAATGACAGGTAGAATAAAGAAAAGAAGATTCAGCTTCTATCTGAAGCGTTTTTTCAGAATTCTCAATGACTGACAGGCTAGTTGTTTTGAAAACTGAATCTGGTACGAAAGGAAATTCAATTATGCGTCTCATACAGAGAGTCGAAGAAGCAACAATGCGCCATTCTGATTCCCGCTATTCCATTGGCACTGTCATGTTAAACCATCAGGATGATATTCCGACGATGACATTAAAGGATGTCGCCGATCTTTCCTATGCATCAAAAGCTTCCGTTGTCCGTTTTGCCCAGTCTTTCGGCTATCCGGGATGGAAAGAATTCCATAGGGACCTGGTTGCCCAGATTCTTGAGCAGAAAAATCACCCGGAGCGGGTAGATGTAAATCACCCTTGCTTTCAAACCGAACGCACCAGTGATCTATACCAAACAGTGGTTAACCCACTTCAACGGCGCAAGCTTAAAACAGATTCTTCGCATTGCCCCGCCAAACGGTATGGAAGATGGTATTTTCCAGATCGTTAAAGTCGGCTTATCCAGTATCTTCGCATTATTCGGTACGATGCAGATCGCCGCAAACGGTGTTGCCCAGAGTTTCTGGTCACTCTCTGCACTTGCCGGTACAGTCATGGGACCGGTTTTCATTACCGTCATCGGTCGCTGCATGGGACAGAAAGACTACCAGCAGGCAACTGAATGGTTCAGTAAACTGCTCAAAATGGCTCTGATGATCTCCATTGTCTGGAACCTTGCGACGGGACTTTGCGTACCGCTGTTCCTGAAACTGTATGCACTCGATGCTCAGACCATTCAGCTCGTATTAATCCTCGTCGTCATTCACAACGTATTTAATGCGCTCGCCTTCCCGTTCAGCGGCGCACTTGCGGCAGGCTTAAGAGCATGCGGCGATGTAAAATTCACGATGATCGTCTCGATCCTCTGCACCATCGGTGTCCGTCTTGTCTTCTCCTACCTGTTCGGCGTCATCTTCAACTGGAGTGTCATCGGTATCGCCATGGCAATGGCCATGGACTGGACGCTTCGCGGAATTATCTTCTTCATCCGTCTGAAATCGAACAGATGGCAGCAGATGCAGGTTATTGACTAAACTCCACAAAATATTTGATTTTTGCGGGTAAAATACTGTATAAACACGATATGTTTCCAGATATGTTATGATCTGATGAAACAGGATCGGCAAATCGAATCTGCATCACGCAGATTCTTTTGTCTTATACATGAAAGAGTAATATAAGGATTGAATGATGAAACAGACTCGCAAAATGATTCAAAACGCATTTATCGAACTCGCCCGAAAAGAGCCTGTCGATAAAATTACCGTCAAGGAAATTGTGGATTATTGTCAGATCAACCGCAATTCTTTCTACTACCACTTTGAAGATCTACCGGATCTGATCGCCTCGATTATTGAAGATGAAATTCAGGACGGACTTTCAAAACATCAAGGTGAGGGCGTACGAGGTGTTTTCTTTGCGTTCAGCCGCGTTCTTCAGGAAAATATTGATTTATGCCGCAACGTCTATTATTCCAAGAACCGGGAAGTCCTGGAGATCCGTCTGACCAATGCCGGGAATCAGCTAATTGAAAAATATCTCGAACAGGAACACATTTCCCACTATTCTATCTCTCCGGAAGATAAAGAGATCATTATCCAGCTATACCGCATGGAACTGAGCGGATTTGTCCGTGAATGGATGCAGTCCGGTATGAAATACGATCTGCCGACACGCCTCGACCGTATGCTTGAACTGCGTCAGGGAACACTCGAAAAAATGCTGGAAACAGCTCAGCGTACCCGCACTTCCTAACATCAACTCATAAAAATTCAAAGCCTTGTTTTCAGGTCAATCCTGTTCAACAAGGCTTTTTATATTACAAAATAATTTATTCCAAATGATTTTATCTTTAGTCCCACTCGAAGTTTTCTTTTCCCGCTCCAAGTTCAAAGTGGTACTTACAGATACCCGTGTCCATACCCGCAAAGTGACCGCTCTCAGAAGTCAGAGAAACTTTGTTTCCGTCTCCGCGTACGCTGAACATCTGGTTATTCTGGGCAGTCGGTGCAAGAAGTGTGGCTTCCACTCCGTCTTTAAACCACTGCGGAGCTTCTCCATTGTAGCTGCTGACCTGTTGGGCAGATTTGGATTCGTGCGGTTCGCCTTGCGCCTGGCCATAGCCGATCACAATCACGCCGCAGACCCGGATTTTCTTGCTTGCGTCTGGCAAGTGTTTTTCGGCACCTTTCGAATTAAACATCCCACCGATCCACCAAGTATTCAGACCTAAAGTCTGGGCATAGAGGATCAGATCGGCTCCACAGTACCCGAGCTTTTCGTTGAGCTTTCGAGAAAGAGGACCAGCGAGAATGATGTAGTTATTTACGCCTGTTCCCCACACCTTCGCAAAACCGCTTAAGCCATCCGCATTGTTCGTGACAAGAGCTAGATTCAGGTTGTGCGCCTCATTGTTTTGGGCGATGCGGGCATTCAGCTTTTCCACGAGTTCTGCGGGAATTGGTTGATTGGTATATTTGCGGACCATATGCCGCTGTTTCATGGCTTCGCAAAGCGTCATCGTATTTCCTCCTGTCTGAAACGTTAGTTTTATCATAAGCAGGTTCACCCCTGGCGCAATCTCATTATCTGCCGTTGCTTGGCAGGACAATCCGGAAACAGTCTGGAAGAAACTCGAAAATGTTGCTTTTTTGAGCCGCCTGATGAGGAAAAGAAAGATCAAAAATCACCTTGCATGGAGAAAGTGTGCAAGGTGATTTTCATTCGAATCTGCCTGATTTGTTTTTGGGAGGGGATCAGACAGAAGGAATTAGCGATTTATAGAAGTGGTCATTTCAACAGTAGCCGGATCGTAGTGGGAGAAGAAGAGACTTTCTTTTTCGTTGAGCGCAGAGATTTTGACTAAATCTTCTTGATCAAGTCCGAAGTCAAAGACGTCGATGTTTTGAATCGTTCGCTCTTTGTGAGTGGATTTCGGGATCACGACAACATTGTTCTGAATCAGATAGCGAAGGGCAACCTGAGCAGAGGCCTTGTTGTGCTTCGTGCCGATTTTGACGAGAGCTGGGTTCGTGAAGAAGTCTTTGCGTCCTTTGGCAAATGGTCCCCAGGATTCATGTTGAACACCATATTTTTCCATATATTCATGGGCAACTTTCTGCTGATGGAACACATGCGTTTCAATCTGATTCACGGCAGGAGTGATTTCAGTGAAGCGGCAGAAGTCGATCAGGCGGTCAGGGTAGAAGTTCGAAACACCGATCGCGCGAATCCTTCCTTGTAAGCTTCAACCATGGCACGGTAAGTTCCGTAGTAGTCATTGAATGGCTGATGAATCAAAACGAGGTCGATATAGTCAGTTTTCAATTTGCGCAGAGATTCTTTTAAAGAAGCTTTTGCAGCTTCATAACCACCATTTGTAATCCATACTTTTGTGGTGATGAATAATTCTTCACGCGGTACGCCGCATTTTGCGATCG
>JBJEFF010000011.1:0-20418 GCA_051873775.1 Allobaculum sp.
ATCGACGTTGATATTAATCGAATTTGAATTGTCTGTCATTGAGTTTTCAAAGAGCTATCTGTTTGTGAGCGAATCGATTTCGTTCACAAAGCTTATTTAATATATCATCTGGAAATCATCCGGTCAAGCACAAATTTAAATTTTTTTAAACTGTTTTGAAAACCGTCTGTTTCGATGAAAGATGCACCGTTTGGCTTGCGCCGTTTTCTGAGTGCCCGACTATAGTACCTCGCACTCAAATTTAATGCAAGGATTTATTCTAAATTTTTTTCAGGTTGCATCGGGATCCCGAATGCCGTTTTAGCACATCGTATGTTCTATTTGCTTAATTGGTGATGGAATATTGCATTCATTCCTATATTTATTCCTATCTATTTATTCTTATCGTCGACTCCGTTCCCTATCTGCTTTTTTCTCTCTGTCCTTTTCGGTCTTCTCTGTAAAACTGCTTCTTAAATACAAAAAACAGGAAACTATGCGAGTGGATCTCCATCTAGTTTCCTGTTCTGATTCGTCTTTTGATCGAATTTTATCTGTTCTTATATCTTATTTAATAGAGCCATCGAGTTTTCCGAGTTTTTCGATGCGGCGTTTGTGGTTTGCACCTTCGGAGAATGGTGTTTCCAAGAATGCGTGAACGATATCTTTTGCGGTTTCCAGACCAGTTGTTCTTGCACCCATGGATAACATGTTGGCATCGTTATGTTCACGAGTTAAACGTGCATCTGTAACGTCTTTGCATAATCCGCAGCGGATTCCCGGAACTTTATTGGCAGCAATGCTGATGCCGATACCAGTACCGCAGATGACGATACCGCAGTCTGCTTCACCGTTCACAACAGCCTGAGCAGCTTTTGCGCCGAATTCCGGATAGTCGACGCTGTCGTTTGTATCTGTACCCACGTTGATGACTTCGTAGCCTTCACCTTTTAACATTTCCATGATGGCGTTTTTCATATCTACTGCAGCGTGGTCATTTCCCATTACAATTTTCTTCATGTTTTGGCCTCCCTGTTCTTTCGTGCTTCTGCTTGCGCAGCTTCATTTTAATCTACTTAGATGTTCGGCTTTATTCTCTCACAAAACCATTTAAAAGAAATGAATATTAACTTTCCTGTTATTTTTCATCCGGACCCTAAAGCCTTCATCCTTAATGCTATTGAGCGAACAGGAGAAACAACACCAATTTGCTTTAATATAGAAATCCGTTGAATCGAACGATTGCCGACATGGAGTCAGCTGGCTGTATCTATATCTATCCGGCCTCTATCTGAATCTGCATACCTATATGAATAAAAAGGAGCGTTCTGAACTGCGTTATATATATATTCCTTATTTATTCCCTATATTCCACCTACATATATTCCAGTTCTGTTCGGACCCGATTTCGTTCAATCTGCATGGTTAAATGGTTATTTCCCTTACAGTTATCAGTGGAAAATCTCATTTCCGAATAATGCAGGTAAAATGAAAGAAAATCATTCTGTTCCTGCATCCATAGGCAATACAGCACTCGTTTCAGAGAGAAAAAACAGGATAAAACGCATATTTAGCGTCTCTGTCTACCGGAAACAGCCCATTGTTTTCGTTAAACATACATTTTTTATGAAAATTTTCAGCTAGGGGCTTGTAATTTTTCATGTTTCTTTTCATCCAAAACGAAAATGATTATACTTTGAAAGTCAACTTTTTAAAGGAGAAAAAATTATGGCAGATCTTAAAGCTTTATACGAAACAGTCACGAAACGTAACCCTAACGATCCTGAGTTCTTACAGGCAGTCGAAGAAGTCTTCGAATCTCTTCAGGTCATTGCCGACAAGAAACCAGAACTTCTTGATGACGGTGTACTAGAAAGAATTGTTGAACCAGATCGCCAGATTATGTTCCGAGTTCCTTGGGTAGATGACCAAGGCAAAACCCAGGTTAATCGTGGTTATCGCGTTCAGTTCAATAATGCGATTGGACCTTACAAAGGTGGTCTTCGCTTCCACCCAAGCGTAAATATCTCTATTATCAAATTCCTCGGATTTGAACAGATCTTCAAAAACTCTTTAACAACACTCCCAATGGGTGGTGCTAAAGGTGGATCCGACTTCGATCCGAAAGGAAAGAGTGAAGCAGAAGTTATGCGTTTCTGTCAGTCTTTCATGACAGAACTCTATAAATACATTGGTCCGAACGAAGACGTTCCAGCCGGTGATATCGGTGTCGGCGGACGCGAAATCGGTTACATGTTCGGTCAGTACAAACGTCTGACTAATGAATGGTCCGGTGTATTAACTGGTAAAGGATTAACATTCGGTGGTTCTTTAGTCCGTACTGAAGCAACTGGCTATGGCTTATGCTACTTCACACAGGCTCTGCTCGAAAACAAAGGTCAGAGCTTCGAAGGCAAAACTGTTGCAATCTCCGGTTCCGGAAACGTTGCAATCTATGCTTGCCAGAAAGCTCAGCAGCTCGGTGCTAAAGTCGTTACATTATCTGACTCCAACGGTTCTATCTACGATCCGAACGGAATTGATTTAGCTGCTGTTAAAGAAATCAAGGAAGTTCGCCGCGGACGTATCAAAGAGTATCTCGACGTACATCCTGAAGCTACTTACATGGAAGGCAAACGTCCATGGTCCGTTCCTTGCGATATTGCATTACCATGCGCTACTCAGAACGAACTTGGTCTTGAAGATGCAAAAGCTCTTGTCGCAAACAAAGTATTCTGCGTCTGCGAAGGTGCTAACATGCCGACTACACCAGATGCAATCCATTACTTAATGGCTAACGGTGTTTACTATGCACCTGGCAAAGCTTCCAACGCTGGTGGTGTTGCTTGCTCCGGTCTTGAAATGAGCCAGAACGCTGAACACTTAAGCTGGACTTTCGATGATGTCGACGCAAAACTGAAGGACATCATGGTGGGTATCTTCAATAACTGCAAAGATACTGCAGAAGAATTCGGCCGTCCTGATGAATATGTCATCGGTGCTAACATTGCCGGCTTCCTCAAAGTTGCTCAGGCTATGAAAGCTCAGGGTTGCTGCTAATCACTGATTTCAACCCATACAAATCAGAAAACACAAAAGTGGCTTCGGCCACTTTTTCTTTTTCCATTCTGAAAAAGTCTGATCCGTAAACACAAAGAACCTGGCTGCCGTGATGGTCTGCCAGGTTCTTCTGCTTATTCAGTTCAATTCATCTTTGTTTTGGTTTATGACTTTATTCTTCAGAGGTGCCGTTAAAGTCTTGGGGCAACATTCTTTTCATAATCTCTGCGGGATATGCGGAATTCTTCCGTTTCCTTAAACGGAGTATGATGAGATTTAGCCCACAGTTCGTCTGCTTTCGGCTTCCAGTTTGCGGCATAGTCTCTTGTTTTGTCCGCAAGATGTTCTACGCTTTCCGGCGATTCGAGGTCGGTGGAATGTGCATTGGTGTGATGAACCATTTCGACGATTGCTTCCGGATTTTCGAGCATCGGACATGGACGCAGGTGGTTTTCGTTGAACGGCTGGTGCTGCTTGTACTGCATGAACATCGGAGAGCACAGTCCTTCAAGAATCGTCTTTTCACGGATATTGGAATCGGAATAGTGGATAAAGACACACGGATCCATATCGCCATTGGCGTTGATATGCAGATAGCGACGGCCGCCGGCAATGCATCCCTGAAGGTATTCGGCATCATTCTGGAAGTCCATCGGCCAAATCTGTTTGGTTGAACGGATTTCACGGATGCGGTTGTACATATATTCACGCTGTTCCGGATCCGGCAGTAATTCTACTGCAGCATCGTTGCCTACCGGCATGTAATGGAAATACCAGGCGTATTTAACACCGCGACTGATCATTTCGTCGATGAATTCATCGGAAACGATGGATGGAATATTTTTGGACGTATAGCAGCAACTGATGCCGATCGGCAGTTTATGCTCATGAAGAATATCCATCGCATGAAGAACACGCTGATACACACCATCACCGCGTCTGAAGTCTGTAGCTTCTTCTAATCCTTCTACGGAGATGACCGGGAAGAAGTTTTTCACTTCAAGCATCTGTTCGGCAAAGTCTTCGTCGATCAGCGTTCCGTTGGTAAAACACATGAAGACGCAGTCATTATGACGGCGGCAGATTTCGATCAGATCTTTCTTGCGGACCATCGGTTCTCCACCGGTATAGATGTAGAAATAAATTCCCATATCTTTTCCCTGCCGGATGATGTCATCGATTTCGTCTAAGGAAAGATTGAGGCGGTTTCCGTATTCAGCAGCCCAGCATCCGGTGCAGTGCAGATTACATGCTGAAGTCGGGTCGAGCAGAATTGTCCATGGGACGTTGCATCCGTATTCTTTGCGGACGTCCTGCTGTTTTTCCCAGCCGATAATGTTTGCGTTGACAATAAAATTAGTAAATGCAGTTTTGATGATATCCAGATCGATATCGTCAAAAATATTCTGCAGCAGTAAGTTCATATTATTGTCCGGATCATTGACAACTTTGGTGAAGGCTGCACGCGGTCCCGGAAAGGACGTATCACCTTTCATGACTGTATTAATAAATGACATCAGGCGTGGCAGATTCTTCTGCGGATCATTGTTGATATAGCCTAAGGCCGTATTGATCGTTGTTTTTGTTACAGATTGTTTAATGCCCATAAGTAGCTCCTTTTTGTCTTTACGACAACCAGTTCTGTGTTTCAAAACATGGAAATATCATAGAAGCATACTATCATTTGTTACATAGACAAATCATTTCATTTGCACATGATATATATTACTAAACATCCTGTATAATGTTGTTTAAGAACTATTTTCAGTTCCAATTCGAATCACTTTCCGTACCGAAAGTAAAGTCATTTGACCATTCTTTCGACATTTTGGAATAACTGTCTAATCCTGCCTAGTCAACATTATTCATTAACGATTATTCTTTAATCCCCTAGGTCTTTTCTCTCTTTGGTTCCCGTAAACCTATTTCCTTCGCGGAGTGTGAAGAATAATAATTCAGTTCTTCGTGTATTAAAGCCGGATGTTTTCAGTTTCTTTCTTTTTGAAGAGCCTCATGTATTTCGAAACAAATCTTCTTACGCACAAATTTTCCTTTTCAGTTTAGAAAGCCTCTAATTCGCTTATCTCCGGCAAAAATCCGTTTTTCAGTTAGCGATTGTTTACTTTCCCTAACTAAAAAAGGGCAGAAATATTTTTCAGATAGTCCATTTTTGACTATAATAGTTTCAGTACTGATGAAGTGGAAAGGAGGACTTCTCAATGGCTGCAAAAGTTAATGACGATCTCTGCATCGGATGTGGAGCTTGCGAAGGAGCTTGCCCAACTGGCGCAATTTCTCTTTCTGATGGTAAAGCAGTTGTAGACGCTGATGTCTGCATCGACTGTGGTGCTTGTGTTGGTGTTTGCCCAACTGGCGCTGTAACTCTTGACTAATTTAATTAATCACGAAAGTAAAAAACGGCTCTAAGCCGTTTTTTCTTTTTGTCTTTTTTACCTTTTTCGGGAATTCCCCTTCCTTGCACTTTTCGTGTGACCTCATGTTCTGTTCTTCTCTTCCACGCAAAAAGGAGTTTCCCTCCTCCTCAACGGGAAACTCCTTTTTCATGATCATCGGGACCAGTTTGTGCCTGATCCCGCGAATGTAAAGTTCAATATTTTTCGGGCTTCTATAACATGATGCAGTGAATAATAATGAGAGATTATGCGACTTTTCCGACTACAGATCCCGGAGTAACTTCGTTACCTGTTTCGTATGTGATCGTATAACCATTCGGGTTTGTGACAATGACCATCGTGCTTAAGTCATAACCTTTTGCCTTCAAAGCCGGAACATCCACTTCAATAACCGGATCACCGGCTAATACTTTCTGATGATCCTGGACCAGGACTTTGAATCCTTTACCAGCTTCATTGACGGTATCGATTCCGATATGAACCAGAACTTCGATACCATCTTCTGTTCCGATTCCGAAGGCATGTCCGGAGTTGGCAACCATTAACATCGTTCCGTCAACCGGAGCACAGATTGTCTGGACTTCATTCGGTAAATCAACCGCAAAGCCGTCACCCATCAGTTTCTGGGAGAACATCGGATCATTGACTGTGGATAAATCAACTGTTTTTCCTTTTGCGCCGGCAACAATTGCGCTTGTGGAAGCAGAAGCCGGTACGTTTTCTTCTGGAGCTGTAACTGGAGCTGATTCTTCTTTTACTGGAGCTTTTTCTTCAAAACCTAAAACATAAGTGACGATCATGGCCGTGATGATGGACACGACGATACCGCAAGTCATTGCCAGTGCGGTGGATTCGAAAATCGGAAGAGCCAGGACTGTGGAGTACCCCATTTCAAATGCGCGTGCTCCCATTAAGCCGGCAACAATACCGCCGACTAAACCGCCAGCCATTACACCGAGCATCGGTTTTTTGCGCGGCAGGTTGATGCCGTAAATTGCAGGTTCAGTAACACCGGCGAAGATGCATCCAAAACCGATCGAGAATGCTTCAGCACGCAGGTTTTTATCTTTTGTTCGTAAAGCAACACCGAAGCAGGAACCGCCTTCTGACATGTTATGCAGAATGAACGCAGGACGGAACACACCATCGTATCCAGGGTCCGTAATTGCAGCAGCCATGAACGGAACTAATGCAGTATGCATACCGCACATCACTAACCAAGGCAGGCAGGCAGCGAGAACACCAACTGCGATCGGACCGACTGTGTTGGACAGGAAGACGAAAATATAGGATAAGTAGTTACCAATGTATGCGCCAAGCGGGGCCAGGATAGTATAACCAAGTACCATTGTGCAAAGCATGGTCAGCATGCCGACAAAGATAGATTTAAAGATACCCGGAACGACTTTGTTCCATAATTTTTCAAATTCGTAAGCCGCAAGTGCGATTAATAATGCAGGAACCAGAGAACTTGCGTAGCTTCCGGCATAGACTGGAAGACCTAACAGGCTGATCGGTTCTCCAGCCGCAACGAGAGAGGTATAGTTGGCATGTAATAATGCGGCAGCGCCAGCCATCGCATAGATCGAAGTACCACCAAGTTTTGTGGCAGCGCCATAAGCGATGAAGATCGGCATGAAGAAGAAGCTCGCATCCGCTACAGCACTTAACAGTGCATAAGTCTGTGTTGCCGCAAATCCGTCGATTGTTAAGTTAAGGATCAGCAGCAGGACTTTAAGCATACCGCCGGCAATTAAGCCCGGTAGTAACGGAGTAACGGAAGCAGAGATATACCCGAGTACGGTATTTCCGAACCCTTTCCAGGTGAATTTTTCCTTTTTCTTCGGTTCATTGTCCTGAGAAGAAGTACCGCTCGCATTCACCATAGTATTCACTTCTTCAAAGACTGGTAATAAGTTCTTTCCTAAAATGACCTGCATCTGACCACCGGCATTGACTACGCCGATGACAACATCGATCGCATTCAGTGCATCCTGGTCTGCTTTAGAATCGTCTTTTAAAACGAATCTTAAGCGAGTCATGCAGTGGCTGACTGTTTTGACATTTGATACGCCGCCGACCTGTTCAAGAATGTCGAGGGCTTTCTGTTTTGCATCCATAATGATTTCCTTTCACTCCAGTAAAATGGAGATTTTTAAAAATTATTCTTTGTCCACAACCTCCGGCTGTGCGCTGTTTCAGGCAGTTCACAGCGCACAGTCAGGGAGATTTTTTCTATGTGGCTTTCTATGTATTTTTTCAGTTCTATTTGGGTATTCATGCTTTCATACCGTAAGTTCTGTTCAGACTTATTTAGTTTCCGTTTCGTCGTCGAAGAGAATTTCTCCGTTAGAGGCGATGACATCGCGCATCCAGTAGTAGGACTTCTTCGGAATCCGTTTTAATGTTCCGTTTCCTTTGTCATCCATATCGACGTAGATGTTTCCATAACGTTTTTTCATCTCACCGGTAGACAGGGAGACGAGGTCGATGTTTCCCCACATGGTGTAACCAAGTACTGGGACTTTATCGATCTGGATCGCATTGATCATTTCGCGTAAATGATCACGCAGGAAGTCAATGCGGTAGTCATCCTGGATCTCTCCGTTTTCATCGAGGACATCCACGGCACCCATTCCGTTTTCAACGATGAATAACGGTTTCTGGTAGCGGTCATAGACTTCGTTGAGACAGTAGCGGAGTCCGAGCGGATCGATCGGCCATCCCCAGTCGGTGTTTTTCAGATACGGGTTCGGATCACCGCCGATGACGTTGAAGTTACTGTTGCGTCCGACCGTGCAGGAACGATAGTAGGAGAAGGAAATGAAATCGAGTGTTCCTTCTTTTAATGTTTGTTCGTCTTCTTTCGGTGGCTGCCAGTTGACGTGACGGTTGTCAAGCAGACGGCGGGTATAGCTTGGGTAGTAACCGCGAGCCATGATGTCGATGAAGTAGAACGATTCCCGACGCGCATTCATGTGACGCCACATATCTTCCGGATGGCAGGTTGCTGGATAGATTTCACTTAAGGCGTACATCGCACCAAACTGACTGCCCGGCATCATTTCATGACCGAGTTTTACTGCTCTTGCACTGGCCATAAACATGTTGTGAGCTGCCGGATAGTGAACCTGATCCGCGCTGGAATGCGTACCGCAGGATACGAATCCGCGGATCGCATTGATTTCGTTGAATGTCAGCCAGTAGCGGCAGCGCTTGCCGTAACGTTCGAAAAGCACTTTCGCATAACGAACGTAGGCATCGATGGTTGCTCTTGAGCTCCATCCTTCGTATTTCAGAGCTAGTTCAACCGGTAATTCGTCGTGACAGATCGTGATCAGTGGTTCGATTCCGTATTTTTCCAGTTCGTCGATTAGCTCATCGTAGAATTTCAGTCCTTCTTCGTTCGGTGTTTCTTCCAGACCAGTCGGGAAAATACGCGGCCAGGAAATAGAGAAACGGTACACGTTGTAATTCATTCCTGCCATCAGTGCGATGTCTTCTTTCATGTGGTGATAGAAGTCGACTGCCTGGTGGCTCGGGTAGTATTCGTTTTCATCGAGAACCGGAATGCTGCCTTCAGGAAGAGAGCCCGCATTGAAGAAAGAACTTCTTACGCGTCCTTTCTGACCATCTGTTGTAACGTAAGTTACACCGCGCGGATTTTCCTGATTGCCATCTGTTTCATAGTCATGTGTGGACATGCCTTTACCGCCTTGGTTATAGCCGCCTTCAAACTGGAAGCTAGCGGTTGCTCCACCCCATAAAAAGCCTTCTGGTGCTTTCATGTTTTGTTCTCCCTCTCTGTGTTTTTGTTGTTGGTGTGTTTCATGTTATTTCTTTTTCAGCCCTGCGGGCTTTTCGAAATCAGCTGTATTTCGTTTACGCTTATAGGATAAAAGCAGATTCATAAAATTCTGAAAAGTTCTCAATTTGAGAACTTGAGTGATAATTCATCTTTTTTCGGACAATAAAATGTATGGGTAGGTATTAAAAAAGCAATCCTTTTTCATTTGGACTGCAGCGTGAATTTTTTTGTTCAATATGGATAATTTTACTTTTTATTTTGAAGATAGACGCGGTGATAATAGCGGTCGACAATCAGATCAGTAACCAGCTGATAGATATAGCGGTGAGTAATCAGGTTGGAGGAACGCGGATAGGTGATCGCATAATCGACATAGTCCATCTTTGCGGCTTCTTTGTTATTGGTGATCAGAACCACTTTAGCCGGAGTCGTTTCAATGGCACTCCGGTAATCAAATTCAATCATATTCGACTCATAATAATGCCGCATATACTGCCCGGAATCGGAGAAGATAATGATCAGATCCTCCGGTCTGGCCTGACTGATCAGCTCTTCCTGGCGAAGATCGAGCGAACTGGTGATGATAAACTTTTTGACATAACCGAGTTTAGTCTGTAAGTCTTCTGCCGTTCGCTGCGAAAACATATAACCGAATGCGAACACGTTTTTGTGGCAGGCAAGATCATCCACCAGTCGGTCAATCGTGAAAAGATCAATCGCCATAACCGCTTTCATCAGATCCAGGTTAATCGTATTGACATAGTCCTGATACGAATGATTCGATAAATAGCCGAGAACATTATGGACGTAGTTGATCTCGTTGCCATACTTGTTGTCCTGAAACGGTGAGGCCATACGGAAATCTTTATAGTCTTCAAAGCCGAGATTGCGTACAAACTTGGAGATCATACTTTTGGAAACGCCGCATAAATCCGCCAGATCCTGAATGGACCTTTTTTCAATTTCATCAATATGGTCAAGGATCCTCTGGGCAATCGCAAAGTTAGCGGAACCATATGGTTCTTCAGACAGAAACAGTAATAACCGCATACAGAGTACATTCATTCCTCATCCCCCGCTTTCATCTTTTTCAACTTTATTTTCGTCTGTATCCTGATTGTACCGTATTTAACGGTCCAGCTTTAAAAATTTCCAAATTAAGAAAAAAAAAAGACGATAGCTCCTGCTTTCGTCTTCATGAATATCGGTTCTGAATTGTTTGATTAGCGGTTTACCATTTCGTAACGTTCAGATCTTTAAAGAAACCTTCTGTTCCGACATCGATCCACAGACCGATTCCTCCGCTCACGTTTTTACCGAGCTTCAAATCGTTGATTAACATTACCGGATGCGGATTATCTCTTAAATACAGTCTAGCATGATCATCCCGGACCTCGATTTTCAGAGTAATCCATTCATCGAGTGTCATATCCGCATAGCACTCATACATTCCCGGACATTCCACGCGTGTCCGTTCAAATTTATAATCCGGATAGGCAAAATACTGAATACAGCGGTTGCGGCGGATCATATTATCAGCCCGGCCGTTCGTCGGACGGATATAGAACGATTCAAACTCGTTGTTTGCTTCATTGGTGCGGAAAACCACACCGATAAAACCGCGCGCAAAATCCGGTGCGTCTTCTAAAAGAAGGCTTTTCACTTTTACTTCTATTGTTCCATTGTGAAAATCACAATCTTTAAGTCTTGCATAAGTCGGTCCGTCAAATTCGGTAATATACGGATCCTTGACGACCCGTAGAACCTGTTCATTGTCCATTTCGATCTGCTTCATAAACACATTGACTGCTTCAAAATCTGCCTGATTTATCACTTTTCTTACCTCTGTTTTTATCTTATGTGCTTCCAGTATAGACAGAATTCTCCTTCCGAACGAGTACGTACTTTTTTGTAAGGATCAGAATTTTTCCATCCGATACAGCTTCTCAGACAGAAAAAGACGGCAGAAGGTATTCTCTGCCGCCCAGTTTGATATAAATTCTGTTCTGCTTAATGTATTCTACTTATCCATTTCGACGACAATGCCGAAATGATCGGAAATCACCGGCCGATTGATACCGTTGAAAATCACATTGCTCGACAATACCGGACAGGTATCATTCGTCCAGATAAAATCGATCCGGCGGTTTTCTGCCGGCTTCTGATCACGCCAGCCATCAATCATACCGGAGACAGTCCAGCCTTCATCATGACTTGCCGCGTGGGTGAATGTATCCTTCCATCCGGCATCGGCAATATAGTCATAAGTTTCATTACGGATCGCTGCATCTCCATTAAAATCGCCGAGCAGATAGACCGGGCTTTTGCCTTCTACTGCTTTTGTCAGACGCATGAACTGCTCCTTGAACGGATCATACGGATCATTCCACCAGTTCATATGGATACTGTAAAACCAGCCATCTTCCGTTTTGACCCCTAAAAGACGTCTTGTCCGGTAGTCCTGATAAGCATCAATGCTGGAGACTAGTACATTATCGGTATCGAGAATCGGTTTTTTAGAGAAAATTGCGACACCTTCATCATAGCGGTCATAGCCGACTTTGATCGGCAGCCATACCCCTTCATAATCCAGTCCCGTCTGTTCCATCATAAGCGCTAAAGCCAATGCATGATTATCCTCGCGCAGGGGAATATTATCGGACAGAACTTTCAGATTCGAAACCGTCCCCGCATATACGGGGGAATTAAAGTTCTGATTCACTTCCTGCAGCGCAATCAGATCTGGCTGTTCTTTGATAATCGCCTGAATGAACTGGTTCTGTTTGACCGGCATATCCTTTTCTTCAAGCGAATGAGTATTCAGACTTAAAATTTTCATGGATTTCTCCTTTGTTCCTTACGGTATGATTTACGTTTTATATGATTTTTTTCTATTGCTTGCTTCTTTATTGTACTCAACTGCAAAAAGCAGAGTGCAACAGCTATATAGAAAAAATCGACTGGGAATACAATTCCGGCAGTCGATTTTTCTTAGAGCAAATCGTTGATATCGGATTTGAGCACATCTGCCTTTGGTCCGTAAACCGCCTGAATTCCACGGTCTTTTTTGACCAGACCCATCGCGCCTTCCTTCTTCCAGTCTTCCAGATCCGCGACTTTTTCTGGATCTTTGACTGTTACGCGCAAACGTGTCATGCAGGCATCAACATCTACAATATTCTCTTTTCCGCCCAGAAGAACGATGATTCTTTCAGGCTGGCTAGTGCCATCGCCTGTAGTGGTGTTTGAGGAGGAGTTTTCATCATCGTCATCTGTCGTGTAGTTTCCTAAACGACCCGGGGTCGCATAATGGAATTTCTTGATCATGAAATCGGATACGAAATAGCCAATTACAAAGAATACGATGCAAGCAATCACAAAGTTAATCAGATCCTGTCCAAGACCTGCCTGCAGGGACATTGGAATACGGGTGACAAATTCAAGGTTGCCAAAGGAGTGCAGACGCAGATGGAAGATTCCCGCCAGTGCAAAGGCACAACCTTGTAGCAATGCATAAACGATATAGAGTGGAATGGCGCAGAACATGAACATGAATTCCAGAGGTTCCGTTACACCAGTCAAGAATACTGCCAGCACGATCGAGATGAACATGGAACGATACTGTTTTTTCTTGTCCGCATCGACGTTGCGATACATGCCTAAAGCGAATCCGAGCAGCAAGCCCGTTGCACCGATCATCTGACCAACTTTGAAGCGGGCAGGAGTAACGGTTGTCAAAAGCGTATTGTAAGCAGCCATATCGCCAGCGTTTTTATAGTTGATCAAATCGGTTACCCACGCCAGCCATAATGGATCCTGTCCGTAGACCGCAGATCCAGCCTGAGCGCCGGTTGCGATGACATACGTTCCCCCAAAAGATGTGTAGTTCATCGGGATCGTTAACATGTGATGCAGACCGAACGGCAGCAGCAAGCGTTCTAATGTTCCGTAGATAAATGGAGCAAGAACAGGGGACGTGGATGAAGAGTTGGCGATCCATACGCCGAAGCTGTTAATGCCAAGCTGTACAAACGGCCATACAATTGCGAGAATCAGCGCAATAATGACAGACCATACAATGACAACTAGCGGTACAAAACGTTTTCCGTTGAAGAATGCCAGTGCATCCGGCAGTTTGCGGAAGTTGTAGTACTTGTTGTAGATAATAGCGCCTGTAAAACCGGAGATCATGCCGATAAAGACACCCATGTTCAGTGCCGGAGCACCGAGCACGCTGACAAAGTAACCGTCAACCATCATCGGCTGACCGAATAAGGTATGCGTCATTGCGGTCGGGTCAGCAAGCATAGCTTCCGTGACACCGAAGATCTGACCGGTAATATTGTTAATCAGAATAAAGGCGATACATGCCGCAAACGCACCGCCGGCTCTTTCTTTAGCCCATGATCCGCCGATTGCGATCGCAAATAATAAATTCAGGTTATTGATAATCGCCCAGCCGATGTTTTCCATGACTGATCCGATTGTGGTGATGATCTGAACATCTCCGGCAGACATACCGACAAGTTTTCCAAGGGAAATCATCAGTCCGGCAGCCGGCATAACGGCAATAACAACCATCAGAACTTTTCCGAATTTCTGCAGGAAGTCAAAATTGATATTCAGTTTCTTTTTCTTCTTTTTCTCTTCCTTTTTTTCTTTCTTAGGCTCTTTTGCTGCAGGCTCATTCTGAACAGCGGGAGCTGCTTTTTCTTCAATTTCCATTTCAATTACCGGATCTTTACCTCCGGCAACTTCTTTTTCGCTTACTTCAATTGTTTCCCCGTTGCCTCCGGAACAGATCACAACCGGAGTAATCGGGCTGATTCCTTTTTCTGCGAGAAGATCGAGGTCGACTTTGGCGATTAAGTCGCCTTTTTTCACCGTGTCACCGGCATTTTTATAGACCGTAAACGGTTCTCCGTTCAGTCAGACTGTTTCCAGTCCGACGTGAATCAGAATTTCTTCATTATTGTCGGTAATAAAACCGAAAGCATGTTTTGTTGTGGCGATCGTCGCAATCTTACCATCAACCGGGGCATAGATTTCTCCCGATTCAGGGATAACTGCAACGCCGTCTCCCATCATTTTCTGAGAGAAGATCGGATCCGGAACTTCAGTGATCGAAACGAGTTTTCCGGAAAGTGGTGCTGTAATAATCAGTTTCCTTTTCTTGTCGCTCATAAGTCCTCCTGTTTGTCTGAGCATGATGATTCATTTTTTCTTCTATGTTTTCAAAGTGATGTCCTGCCATCGCTTCGACGGTTACATAGTAAGCGTTCTCAGAAACATACGCAATGCTTGGGGAAATAATTGTGCTTTATTTTGCGTTTTGTTGCAGTTTTTGGTATTTTTTCGGGCATTTTAATAGCGATCAATCAACATTTATGCGATTTGATCGAATAATTTAAATTTGAATTTATTTGCTTTATGTATCGGTTAATATTCTTCTAATTATTGGTTTAAACACTAATGCAACAAAAGATATTTTTATGCAATTTTAAGCAAATTGAAGCGCAAACATTCGTTAAAACTATCTGTTTTTGTTTTTCTAATTTCACTCTATTCTATTTCCCGGATTCGAACCGTAATTTTGCAAAAAAAACGCCGCAATTCCCGATCGAATCACAGCGGATATTCGTTTTACTTATGATGAATATTACAGATTTTTAAATTCAATCTTTTATCCTTTAAGAATATTGCTTGCATTCCCCGTATTTCAGTCACCAGCGGGGGAGTGCTTTACCACCTAACACCCTAAAGCTGACTTTAGGTCAAGCTTTTCCTGTAACTTTTTTACTTTTATTCAGAATCACGGTTTTTCCTATGGATTTCTCCTCTTCAGGCCCCCTATTTTGGAAATTTCCTTTTTAAAGATACAATGAATAAGATACTTATCTGATAGAAGACAGAGGATACTGCATGGAAAAGACCGATCAGAATACTCATCCGCACACACTGCCGCCTAAACCGCCTCACAATTCTTCGCATACGCCAAAAGAAATTCTGCGCTTTGCGGCTTTAACCCTTATCGTTGGCGGACTTGTTCTCATTTTCGGGTATCACTGCCCGTTCTACCGTTTATTTCATGTCCGCTGTCCGGGATGCGGCATGACCCGTGCTCTGCTTGCCCTGCTTCAGGGAGATCTTGCGATGTCCTTACAGTGGCATGCCTTGCTGGTCCCTTCTCTGTTTGTTCTGGTGTTCTACTGTTATCTGTGGCTGAAAAAGCCGGATAAACTAAACAGATGGGGCAATCCCGTTATTTACGGGTGGATTATTCTGATGCTTGTCTACTGGATATGGCGTCTGATTTTTGTTTTTCCTGTTTCGAATCTGCTCTGAATATTGAAATCAGGCATGATAATTGAGCTTGTTTTTCATTTTCTTTATTTTTAATCCGTCAGGAATGTGTGCTGTCTGATCCACGCACTTTCCTGATTTTTAGTTTTTCTTTCGGACAGCTTCTGTGATTTTCCTGCCTCTTTTTGAGTTTTGTCCCGGAATAATGTAGGCTTCTTTTCTGTTTTGCGTACAATAAAGATTAATTACATACAATTCACCGATTGCATGCGATCAGAAAGGAAATCCTTATGGCTGAAAAATATCTCATCGTTGTCGACGTTCAGAACGACTTTGTGACTGACGCATTAGGCACTAAAGAAGCAGAAACCGCCGCAATAAACGTCATTGAAAAAGTCAGAAACTTTAAAGGCAAAGTGATTTATACCAAAGATACGCACTTTGAAAATTATATGGACTCTCAGGAAGGACACATGCTTCCAGTCCCGCACTGCATTAAAGACACTCAGGGCTGGAACCTCATTCCGGAACTTGAAGAACTCTGTGAACAGAAAGATTCCCCTGTTTTTGAAAAAGTGACCTTCGGAAGCACGGATCTTGCCCGCTATCTAGTTGAAGAAAATCAGAAAAACGAGATTGAATCCGTTGAACTTGTCGGTTTATGCACAGACATCTGTGTCATCTCCAATGCCCTGCTGATCAAAGCCTGCATGCCGGAACTACCGCTTTATGTGGATGCATCATGCTGCGCCGGAGTAACTCCTGCTAAGCATGATGCCGCACTGGAGACCATGCGTTCTTGTCAGATCAATGTGCTCAACGCATAATTTGAAAACCATTAAACTCAACCGTTTTCCTAATTCATTACATGACAAAAACAGCAGCTGTCCGGATCAACCGGGTCACAGCTGCTGTTTTGCTCTTTATAAGGTTTTACGTGCCTGGCGAATGGCGTCGGCATCAATGGAATGGAAATCGAGATCAATTGTTGCTTCATGACTGCACGCAAATGTGATCTTGTCGGAATCTTTCACATACGGGATGACGGTGCTTAAAACCATTTCGCCATCATTGACAAAGATTTCAACTGAATGGGAATCGAGGATGAAGCGTAAGTTTCTCACACCTTCTTTTGGATAGGTTGCTTTACGTACGCTGACATAGTCTTCTTCCATACCGGAATAGGTACGGTCAATTTCCATATACTCCATATGAGGACATAAGGTGAAGCGAGTATAGTTGTAATCTCCTGCAGCAAGATCGATTACGAATTCATCAAAATTATTGTCGGTAAAGTGAATCGTAAAGTCGCAGTATCTGCCACGAACTCCAGTAATCTCTTCCGGGATCTGTGCAATGATCTTCTGATCAAAATGAATGGAGTTTTTATACCAGTTTTCCAGTTCCCGGACCGGTTTCTGGAGCAGTCTGCCATGAGTATCAAAAGATAATTCGCGGGGGAGCGTCATGGAAGAAGACCATTGCTGATTTTCACCAGCCATCGGAGCCTGCCATGAAGCCATCCAGGCAATCAGGATCCGTCTTCCATCGGGAAGCTGTGTGGTTTGGGGGGCGTAGAAATCCAGTCCGTAGTCGAGCTGGGCAGGATGGTCAAAATGCAGACCATCTGCTTGTTCAGTTCCCATGAAATAAACGGAATTGTGACCGTTGTGGAATTCATACTGTGTCGCTTGCATGTTTTGCGGGGAGAGTATGAGAACGGGTTGATTTTCAAGCGTGAAGAAGTCAGGACATTCCCACATCTTGCCAACCTTGCCGCCGGAACAGGCAAAGACTTTTTCGTATTTCCAGGTTTTCAAATCCGGGCTGGAAAAGAGAACAACCTGTCCCTGATCGTTTTCATCTTTGTTGCCGCAAAGGACATAGTAGGTATCATGATCCTTCCAGAGTTTCGGATCACGGAAATCCTTTCTGGAGAACCCTTCAGGCATCAGTTCGCCATTGATGACCGGATTGAGTTCCAGTTTACGATAGTTCTCGCCATCGCCGATCGTCAGGCACTGATTCTGTCTTTCGTTTTCTTCCTTGCCGGTCACACCGGTATAGATCAGGACATGCTGGCCATCGACTTCAATGGCACTGCCCGAAAAGACGCCCATATCATCGAAGGCATCTTCCGGAGCAAGGGCGCAGAGTTTACGGTCCCAGACAATCAGATCAGTCGTTGTCTGATGACCCCAGTGCATCGGCCCCCATTTCATGCTGTAGGGATGATACTGGTAGAACAGATGGATCTGTCCGTTATAGAAGGAGAAGCCGTTAGGATCATTCATCCATCCTACTGCTGGGGTTAAGTGAAATGCCGGCTGTTCACTGACATCGCACTGATGTTCTTTTTCAAAAATTCGGGTCTTCTCGAGTAGTTCCATAATTCACCTTCACTAAATTTCTAGTTGATTGCTTTTTCGGTTGCCGGGTCGAAGAAATGCATTCTTTCCGGAACGAAGATAAATTTCTTAATGTCTCCTTCAGCGCAGATTTCGTATTTGTCGACGCGGGCTGCAGCATTCTGACCTGCGAGATTGAAGTACAGGTTGTTTTCGTTGCCCATAACTTCCATATTTGTGATTTCGCTGCTCATGACATTTTCCGGGTATTGAGAGAGGTACAATTCGGAGAACTTGATATCTTCCGGACGGATTCCAAAGACAACTTCGCTGCGGCCTGCAAGCATTTCCTGCTGACTTGCCGTCAATGTATATGTGCTTCCATCCTGAAGAACAAGCTTGTCGTTTTCAATTTTAGCATTGAAGAAGTTCATTTGAGGGCTGCCGATAAAACCGGCAACAAACATATTTGCTGGATGTTCGTAAAGCTCCATTGGTTTGCCAGCCTGCTGGATATAGCCATCTTTCATGATAACGATGCGATCAGCCATTGTCATGGCTTCGACCTGGTCATGAGTGACATAGATGGTCGTATTTTTCAGCTTCTTATGCAGCTGGGAGATTTCGTTGCGCATGGAGACACGCAGTTTGGCATCCAGGTTGGATAATGGTTCGTCCATCAGGAACAGTTTTGAATCTTTCACGATAGCACGTCCTAATGCGACACGCTGACGCTGACCACCGGACAGGTTTTTCGGTTTTCTCTTGCGGAATTCTTCAAGACCGAGAACATCGATTGCCCAGTCCGTTTTGCGCTTGATTTCATCGGCAGGGACTTTCATGTTCTTTAAGCCGTAGGAGATGTTCTTTTCCACAGTCATGTGCGGATAGAGAGCATAGTTCTGGAAAACCATCGCGATACCGCGGTCAGCTGGTTTGGTTTCATTCATTCTCTGACCGTCAATGTAGAGTTCGCCGTTTGTGATTTCTTCAAAGCCGGCGATCATGCGCAGTGTTGTGGATTTTCCGCAGCCGGAAGGTCCGACGAAAGCGACGAATTCGCCTTCTTCAATTTCGAGATTAAAATCGGTAACAGAGTTTCTTTCGTTTCCTTTATATCGTTTATCAATGTGTTTGAGTTCGATGAATGCCATAAGGTTTAACCTTCCTTTCCGCCAGTTGTCATGACGCCTTCAACAATTTGTTTCGAGAAGAATGAGTAGATCAGGATGACCGGAATTGTGACCATGGTGATGACCGCGAGCGTCATACCCATTGTGGTCTGGTCGTTTGCGGTGATGGCGTTTAAACCGATCTGTGCGGTCAGCAGATCACCCGAAGTAAAGACGAGGGATGGCCAGAGATAATCGTTCCAGACACCAAGGAATGTGAAGACCGCAACCGTTGCGACCACGCTTTTGGACATCGGGAGAACCATCGTAAAGAAGTAGCGGATCGGCGAGCAGTGGTCGAGCTGGGCTGCTTCGTATACATCATCAGGCAGCGAGAGGAACGTCTGTCTGAACAGGTAGATATTGAACGGGTTGACAATACCCGGCAGAACATAACCGATGACGGTATTGAGAAGACCCATCTTGGCAATAAACAGGAAGTGAATCGTAATGATCGTTTCCATCGGCACAATCATCAGCAGCAGGATGATCATCATCCATTTGTCTCTGCCCGGGAATTTGATTTTAGCAAGAGCGTATCCGGCAAGACCGTTGACGATGATCCCCAGGACAATCATGATTGCCGCATAAAGCAGGGTGTTTCCGACATAGCGGACGAACTTCGTTCCGAAAAGAATGTCGGTATAGTTTTTAAAGTAATCGGCGTTGAGTGCCGGAGGCAGGAAGGCGGCAAGAGAGTTCATGTCCGCCGTAATCTGCGCATCCGTTTTAAACGAGTTGGCAACCAGCCAGATCACCGGGAAGAGAAAGAGCAGTGATCCGGCAATCATCAGTGCTGCCAGGACGATATGTTTTCTTTTTTCAGCTTTATTGAGCATGCTTAAGCCTCCTTATCTGCGGCTTTTCGTCTGAAAATGCTCATCATTTTCTTCATGATGCCTTTCTTTTCAGAATCTTCTTCTTCATGATCCGCAGTGACTTTGTTCTGGATTGCGGTCAGGATCATAACAAAGAAGGCGAAGATCATTGCCATTGTGCTGGCAAGACCGATTTCCCAGTTGACTGTACCCGTCTGGTAAATGTCATAGACAACCGTGTAAGTCGACATGGATGGACCGCCACCAGTCATAACCATCGGCTGCACAATCATTCGGAATGCGCCGATTGTCACGGTAATGAATACGAAGATGCAGATCGGTTTGATTTCCGGCAGCGTAATGTCCTTGAACTTTTGCCATGCAGAAGTATGGTCAAGATCAGCTGCTTCGTACAATGCTGGGTTGATTCCCTGCAAAGCGCCTAAAAAGATAATCATCTGATAACCCATGCCTTGCCATGCGGACATGAAGGCGATGGATGGAAGCGCCTGGCTT
>JBJEFF010000012.1:0-3953 GCA_051873775.1 Allobaculum sp.
TGCTTGTAAGGCAGACGCTCTCCCAACTGAGCTAAGCCTCCATCGCTAAGTGCTTGATCATTATAGCGGATCGGATCATCAGATGCAAACAGTTTTTTAACTTTTTTTATCTGACTGCCTTTTGCCTTAACAACGTGTGATATTATTGCACGTTATTTTTAAAATGCAAGAGAGATTCCAAAAAAATTTAAAAATCCCGATTTTTGACCTTTTAAAGCGGAGAACTGAAATGTGCGCCCCAAATGTAAGGGATTCACCGTGTCGGAAGGGAAGAAAAAACCACTTAGGTTATGATCATTCTTTCTGATTCAAAACATAAGTGGTCTGAGTTTTTATTAATTCGGACGCAGTTTATTCGTCTTTTTCAGATACTTAGCCGGAATCGGCTCATCGAGTTTAAGCGTAATACTCATTGGTCGGCTGCCTTCATGTCTGACATAGTTGGCCGTTCCTAAATAAGTGTACGGACTTGCCGGGGCATCTGATCCGTAGAAACGGTCTTTTTTATAGTCTCGCACAAAGAGCATGATCTTGCTTCCTAACTTTTTATGGTGAATATACCGCTGTCCGGTTTTAGATTCCGGGGAAACGGTACTCTGCGACTGCCAGTGGAAGTAACGGTCATTGATCGAGTAGTCTTCATAGAGTGTAGTTGGGGAGTAATCTTTGTCGGATTTATTGAGGGTGACAAAGAATACATCGATTTTCTTATCTTTGAGCCAGGTTACACCTTCACGCATGTTGGAAGGCTTGTCATAGTCGAGAGCAACCAGGATCTGATCACGGGAATACGTGCAATGTACATCTAACGGACACTCAAATCCTAAGTCGGCTTTTTTGTCGAGAAAATCGATCCGGTCAAGCTGAGCTTCAACAAGTTGTTCGAGTTCGCTTAAGAGAACGGGGCTATTTGCGAGCTGTCGGAAATGATCGAGAACCTTCGCATCGTTCAGATTTGCGGTGGATTCATTACCCCATAGCGTAATGTAAAACATTTTGAGCATCCGCTTCTGAAGCGGACTGAGTTCATCTGGATGAATCTCGCCGATATGCGGCAGTATCTTCATCAGAAAGCCAAGCCAGTGCCAGGAATCCGCAAACGCAAACTTACGGTAGGCTTTCACCATTTCTTTTTCTAAAGGCTCCTTAAAGTTATCCATAATTCCAGCCTGAACACACAGCCGGGAAAAGCTGAGGTCCTTGGTCTTATACAGAACGCGCGGATCAAGGTGGTAATGCTCGATGAAATTTCTCAGGCTAAGCAGCTCCTGCGGATGATCATCTCTGAACTGCAGCATCTGTGAGATCAGCAGTTCTTTCTGATTACGGATGGAATCCCGGATATTTTTCAGAATGACCTCGGAAGCTTTCTTTTCGAGCTGGATAAAACAGCCGCGCGGTGCACTGAGTGAACCGGATTTGATCTCCCGGGTAATATCGCTAGAGTGATTGCCCCGCAGTGATTCGAATTTTTCAAGGAACCGGTATTTCTTATTCGCCTGCCCGATATAATCGAGAACGGTCAGGCAGTCCTTGTTTTCGGCAAGCCGCAGACCACGTCCGAGCTGCTGCAGGAAGATGGTCAGTGATTCAGTCGGACGTAAAAACAGGATCGTATTCACTTCCGGAATATCGACACCTTCGTTATACAGATCCACCACAAAGATAAAGCAGATTTCTCCGTTGATCAGACGTCTTTTCGCCCATTTTCTATCCTCGTCTGAAGAATATCCGGTTAAATAAATGGAAGGAATGCCTGCCTGATTAAAGGCTTCTGCCATGTATTCGGCATGCTTGACTGATACACAGAAACCCAATCCTTTCACGTTATCGATATCCGTTACATAGTCAAATAAGGACTTGATGATGTTCTGAGTACGCTGACTATTACTGGTATAGAGATTGGTCAGTTCTGTTTTGTCATATCCGCCTCTCCAGGTAATGGAACTTAAATCTGCCTCATCGGTAATTCCGAAATACTGGAACGGACAGAGAAGCTGACGCTCAATGGCTTCAGGTAAGCGGATTTCCGCCGCGATCCGGTTGTTGAAATAAGGAAGGATACTCTTGTTATCCATACGTTCTGGTGTCGCGGTGAGTCCTAAAAGAATTTTCGGTTGGAAGTATTCAAGCAGTTCCTTATAGCTAGCCGCGGAACTATGGTGAGACTCATCAACGACGATGTAATCGAAAGTGTCCGGCTGGTTCTTGGTCGTGAATTTCTGTGAGTTGAAAGTCTGTATGGAAATAAACAGGTGATTGGGATCGTTTTCCGGTTTGTAGCCGCCGACAAAGAGATCTCCGAAATTTTCATCTTTTAAAACTGCCCGGAACGTCGCAAGACTCTGTTTCAGGATTTCTTCACGATGAGCAACGAACAGAAGACTGTTTTTCTGACCTTTGTGCTTCTTACAGAAATTGCGGTAGTCGAATGCGGCTAGCACAGTTTTACCCGTACCGGTTGCTGCAACGATCAGGTTGCGTGTGAAATGGTGAAGTTCCCGTTCGGCTTCGAGTCTGTCGAGAATTTCCTGCTGATAGGAATAGGGAACGATATCCATTACATAATGGTTAATGTCGTTATTTCGGATGAATTTCTCCGCTTTCAGGGCTCTAGCCAGACGCTCCTGCTGAGATTCTTCATAATATTCAAATTCCTCGTCGTTCCAGTACATTTCAAAAGAAGCATTGATTTTGTTGAGCAGGTCCGGCAGATCTTGTTCAGTGACTTTGATATTCCATTCCAGACCGGTTGTCACGGCACTTTTTGAAAGGTTGGATGATCCCACATAAGCGGTCGTAAAGCCCGTATCCCGATAGAAAATGTAGGCTTTGGCATGCAGCCGTGTGTTTCGGGTATTGTAGTTAATCTTGATTTTCGTATTGGCGAGCTGACTCAGTTCCTGGATTGCTTTTAAGTCAGTTGCGGAAATATAAGTGGTTGTGATGACACGAAGTTCGCCGCCACGCTCGGTGAATTTTTTCAGCTCCGGTTTGAGCAGACGTAACCCGTTCCACTTGATAAAGGAAACAAGAAAATCAATCCGGTCTGCACTCGCGATTTCCTTTTTCAGTTCGTCATACATGGAGGGTTCAAAAGGAGCGCCGGTGAATAATGAACTCTGGGCGAGGGAAGTGGCAGGACGTGGTTTAACCGTTTCCGTCTTTTTCTTTTGCTCATGAGTGAAGAAATAGGGATCATTCTGATCGACAATTTCGAGTAACTGTTTTCCCGGATCGGCAACCTGATACGAGCTGAAATACGGATCGTGAGTTTCGTTTTGAATGATATCGACAATCCGGTTGGTCAAGTCAATCGCTGCGGCAAGGGTTTCATCGTCATTACCGTGTTTCGATTTATCTTTTGCATCGCCTTTTGACTGTCCTCTGGATTCTAAAACAGCTTCCAGTCCTTTCTGAACAACTCCGGTCAGGTAACTAGCCAGAATTCTTGACGCTTCGGCTTTATCGATGTCGGCAGAGGTCTGACAGCGTTCAGGAATGGCTTTAAGTTCATCTGTGATTTCGTTGTTGATCACCTGTTCATAGATCCCGTTATTCAGACTCATGACTGTTCTCCTTTTACTGATGATTAAAGCTGGATGATTCACCAGTAGTTAATGTTTATGTACCAGCAAGTAATGTGTGTTATGACTGATATGGTGATTTTATCGCATATGAGTGCTGCGGGACCAGGTCTGAAGGGAAGAAAATGAGCAGAAAAAGGAACTTTAGTGGCAATAAAAAGTAAAACCGGATGAAAATAAAAAGAACATGGAAAAAGGATAAAAAAAGATGGCTTTCGCCATCTTTGATTTCAAATGGAGCAGGTGATGAGAATCGAACTCACGTAGTCAGCTTGGAAGGCTGAAGTTCTACCATTGAACTACACCTGCAGGATGGTGACTCGGCAGGGATTCGAACCCTGGACCCCTTGATTAAAAGTCAAGTGC
>JBJEFF010000013.1:0-3940 GCA_051873775.1 Allobaculum sp.
CATCCGGCTGTTAACCGGCAGGTCACAAGTTCGAGTCTTGTTTCAGGCGCCATTTGAAAATTACGGATCAGAGATGATCCGTTTTTTATTCTCGTTTTTTCTCAAAAAAAGACAGGGAGCAATCCGCTTCCTGTCTTTTTTTGTTACGGGTCTTCATTATCGATTTTCGTTAGTCCTCTTCGAGAATATAGGCATTCACAATTTTTGCAGTATATGCCGTATGATAGTCTCCCTGAGCATAATAGCGGAGCGTGAAATCCGGATTGATCGCCTGCGGATCCTGGTCCTGCTTATAAATGATTTCGCATTCGATCGTCAGCGGCAGTTCGAGAATAGCAGGTGTACTGACCTTTTCGCCGGCGACGGCGTGCAGATGAAGGTGCTCAAATTTATTCACTTCCCTGCCTGATTTTGTGCCGCAGAAGCCGACGATCTGACGTACATCCTGATCATACAGCGGCACACTGATCGTAAACTGCGGATTTTTTTCGAGCAGAGTCTTGGTAAAACGGCTTTCACGGACGAATACCGTAAAGACCGGCAGGCTCCAGTCAAAGCCGATCGTTCCCCAGCCGATCGTCATTGTATCCATTACATCGTTATAACAGGAAGATAATAATATGCCTTTTGGCAGGTTTTTGAGGATCTGTCCTGCCACGTCTTCAATTGAAACTGGAATTCGTTTCATCGTGGGTTCCTCTCTTTCCCTTTCAGTATATCCGCAAACTGCCTGAGAATCCTTATTATGTGATCAATTCATTCTGTTTATATTTTTTTCATGTTCTCATTAAAAAAGCCCTGCATAACGGGTATACGGGGCTTGTGTTCACTGATGATGAAACGTGAGTGAAATTATTACTATTTATTGCGGGCAATGACAGTTCTCATTGTCTCGGCAATGTTGTCAGGAGTGAAACCGAAGTATTCAAACAACTGAGCGGATGGTGCGGAAGCACCGAAGCCTTTCATGCCGACCATTTCACCATCTAACCCGATGTAGCGACCCCAGCCGAAGTCTTTGGAAGCTTCGACGGATACGCGGTTGCGTACGGAGCGAGGCAGGATGGATTCACGGTATTCTTCAGGCTGCATTTCGAACAGTTCCATACTTGGCATGGAAACAACGCGTACATCTACGCCTTCTGCTTCAAGCTGTTCGGCAGCTTTTAATGTAGGAGCAACTTCGGAACCGGATGCGATGAAGATTGCTTCCGGAGTAGGATTCTTGGAATCCTTAACGATGTAAGCACCCTTCATGGCTTCTTTGGAAGAAGTCGGGATCTGTTCTACGTTCTGACGGGTGAGAATCAGAGCGGTAGGACCTTCTGTGCGATTAATCGCAAGAGTCCAGCCGGCAGCTGTTTCCACTGCATCAGCAGGACGGAAAACAACGATGTTCGGTAAGGAACGGTAGGAAGCCAGATGTTCGATTGGTTCATGGGTAGGACCATCTTCGCCGACACCGATGGAGTCATGTGTATAAACATAGACAACCGGCAGTTTCATTAAGGAAGCAAGACGTGCCATTGGCTTGGAGTAGTCGGAGAATACGAAGAATGTTCCGACATAAGGACGCAGACCTGCTAAAGCAAGACCGTTTGCGATACCAGCCATAGCCAGTTCGCGGACACCGAAATGGATGTTGCGTCCATTGCGGTTTTCGGCAGTAAAGAACTCTTCGCCGTTCATGATCGTTTTGTTGGATGGGCCTAAGTCAGCGGATCCGCCGATCAGATTCGGCATGATGTCTTTTAATTTATTGATCATACGGCCGGAAGAAGAACGGGTAGCTTCTGCTTTGTCAACGCGTTCAAATAAGTTGAGAGCTTCGAGCTGTTCGGCAGTTGGTTCCTTGACGAACATTGCGCGGTAGGCAGCTTCGAGTTCCGGATACTGTTTTTTGTATTCGGCATACATGTCTTCCCATTCAGCCTGAGCTTTTTCGCCGCGTTTTGCGAGCTCCTTGAAGTTTGCATAAACTTCGTCCGGTACATAGAAGAATTTGTCTTCATCCCACCCTAAGTTTTTCTTCAGGGTCGCAACATTTTCTTCACCGAGCGGTTCACCGTGGCTGCTTGCGAGGCCTTCTTTCGGAGAGCCGTAGCCGATTTTTGTCTTCACAGTAATGAAGGAAGGTTTTTCGTGATCCGCTTTTGCTTCTTCGATCGCTTTGCGGATCGCAGCCTGATCATTTCCGTCTTCGATAAACCAGGTATTAAATCCTAAGGCTTCCATGCGGCGGTTTACATTTTCAGCGAATGTTGGAGTTGTATCGCCTTCGATGGTAATGTCGTTGGAGTCATAAAGAATAATCATTTTGTTCAGGTTTAAAGTACCTGCCAGAGACAATGCTTCCTGGGAGATACCTTCCATCAAATCACCATCACCGACTTCAACATAAGTGTTGTGGTCAACAACCGGGAATCCCGGACGGTTGAATTTTTCAGCCAGATAGGCTTCAGCAATAGCCATACCTACAGCTGCGGACAGACCGGAACCTAATGGTCCGGTTGTGCATTCAATCCCGTCCGTATGTCCGTACTCCGGATGTCCCGGAGTCATGGAATTCAGCTGGCGGAAGTTTTTCAGATCATCCAAACTGATCTTGTATCCGAATAAATGAAGTAAAGCGTATAATCCTGCAGATCCGTGTCCGCCAGACAGCACAAAACGGTCGCGGTTTTCCCATTTCGGATCCTGTGGATTGTGATTGAGTTCATGAGTATAGAGCTCATACATCATTGGTGCGGTACCGAGAGGTGCTCCCGGGTGTCCAGATTTCGCTTTCTGAATAGCATCAGCAGCGAGAATTCGTATTGCATTCACTGATAGTTGATCAATTTTCGTCATGTTATTTTCCTTAGTCATCAGGCTTTTTTCTAAGCCGTTTATAGAATACCTTAAAAGTTTAAAAAGTCTAGATATTCACAAGAAAGCTCATTTTTTCACAATTTCGCTTATTTATATTGTCACTCATTTTCTTTCAAACGTACATGAGATTTGCACAAAAGAATAATAAAGAGCGCATTGCCGCCGAGTATCCGGCCTTATCATATTGCCCATGATTGAGACATTGGTCAAATTTTTAGTTGTTTCCTACCCTTTTTTTATTTATGAAGTACAACGTTTTCCTATATTAAGAGATAAATGAAAGTTTTCTCTGAGTGCTTTCTCATTTTCTGTTTATTTCATAACCAATTCACATTATATCCGCCTGAATATGGGATATTTTCTATTACATAATAGTTACCGGTTTCACCTGTCCACGACTCTGATCCAATCTGAAAAAAGGTAAAAAAAAAGGGAGTGCCATCATTCCCTCTTCTTCGATTTCTTGTTCAGAATCTTGCTTATTCAGCAGCGTCTTCGTCCAGTCTCCAGAAATGTTCAAGGAGTTCAGCAAAGCTGCTTTCTTTTTTCGGTGACTCAGGAGCTGGTACTTTTTCTTCATCCACCAAAACCTCGATATTCACATCATCGATTTTGATTTCATTTACTTCTTTTGACATATTATTCAACTTCTCCTTTTCCGTCTTTAGATTTTTCATTTGAAAATAGATAGTTCGCTATTTTCTGAAAATCTATGATGCTAGTGTACTTCAGATAAAGAATTGTTTCATTTCTAAAATGTTAAGTTTTTAAAAACTTTTTCGCAATTCTATACTATTACCAAAGCAATTCTAGTAACTCATTTCGCACTATTTCCTAACAGTTCCCTGTGAAAAACTGCGCTTCTCTATTGTACATGAGTGAAAGAAAAAGAAAATAATAATGCCTGCTTTTACAAAATGAAAACATTTTTCAGCCATATTCTCTGCCATTATCAGCCAGAATTGTCGTGTTTTTCTGCATTGTTCCATACATATTTAAAAATCAGGTCATTTAAATAGAACTTTCCCAGTCGATCACACTATACGTATAGTATCCTAACAAGCCTATA
>JBJEFF010000014.1:0-3936 GCA_051873775.1 Allobaculum sp.
CATGCTCTGCTGTATTAGCACTCTGCGTATCCTTCTATGCTTCCAGCACAATGATCGCTGTCAAAGGCGCTGTCAAAGTTAAAGACACAGCTCAGGTGACAGAAGTCATGCCAGTTCGTGAGGAGGTACTGTAATGAAAAAAGATAGTCCAGCTTACCTCGCACTTTTCCTGGCAGTTGTAGCCGGCCTTGCCGGTGGTGCACTGTACGGTGCGAACTCTTTAACTCAGCCAGTAATCAAAGCGAATGCTGAAAAAGCAGAAAAAGCTTCTTTACTGGAAATGTATCCTGATGCCAATATCGATGACTTTGAAGTTGTTGATCCGACAGACATCGCAGCAGAAATTCCTTCTGTTGAAGGTGTCTATAAATACGGTGATGACATTGTCATCTTCAAGAACTCCGTATCCGGCTACGATGGCGGTACGGTATTCCTGGTTGCTATTGATGCAACAAATGATACTGTTGATGCATTCAAGGCTATTTCCAACGGTGATACAAAAGGTATCGGTAGCCAGATCATGGATCAGCCATTCGCTGATTCCGTTATCGGTAAACAGGCTAGCGGTACATTAGATACGATCTCCGGAGCAACCTATACATCCACACCAGTTGTTCAGGCGATCAACGAGTGTGCAACAGCAGCTGCTGAAATTGAATAGGAGGATCCATGATGAACCGGATGCAAAACTTTAAAAACGGTCTGATCAAGGATAATCCAGTATTCGGACTGTATCTCGGCTTATGTTCCACATTAGCCATTACCACTTCTATTAATAACGCCATCGGTATGGGCGTTGCGGTTATCTTCGTTCTGATCCTGTCCAACATGATCATTTCATCGATCCGTAAATTAGTACCGGACGATATCCGCATTCCTGTATATATCGTCATCATCGCAACCCTGGTAAAAATCATCCAGATGCTGATTCAGGCTTATGCTCCTGCATTAGATACTTCTCTGGGTGTATTCATTCCATTAATCGTTGTAAACTGCATTATCTTAGGTCGTGCTGAAGCATTCGCATCGAAAAACGGTGTGATGGATTCCGCTCTGGATGGTCTGGGAATGGGTCTTGGATACCTGCTTGCTGTATCCGCAATGTCTATCATCCGTCAGATCCTGTCCACAGGTGTTCTGTCCATGACGAACCCGTTCAACGAAGCTCAGGTATTATTCTCCTTACGTCTGATTCCTGATCAGTTTACGATCTCCATGTTCAGTGCTCCTCTTGGTGCATTCATGACATTCGCATGCTTAGCTGCATCTTTAACTGCCTATAAACAGCATGTAGCCAAAAAGGAAGAAGCTGCCAAAAAGGCTGCCGCAGCTGCTAGTAAGGAGGCTGCTAAATAATGATCGGTGAACTCGTAACTCTTCTGATCACTTCGGTATTGTTAAACAACGCCGTACTGAACCAGTTCTTAGGTTTATGCCCGTTCATGGGTGTATCCCGTAAGAAATCCAGTGCCCTGGGCATGGGCATGGCAGTAGTATTCGTTATCGTTGCTGCTGGTATTGTTACATATGCTCTGTATTACTTAGTTTTAGTTCCGTTACACCTTGAATTCATGGACCTGGTTACCTTCATTCTGGTTATCGCGTCTCTGGTACAGTTAACGGAAATGTTCTTAAAGAAATCTTCACCTGCTTTATACAAATCCCTCGGTGTGTACCTGCCGTTAATCACCACAAACTGCGTCGTTCTGAACGTCTGCCTGGTTAACATTTCCAACGGTTATGACATCGCTCATATGCTCGTTTACACTTTCGGTACACCACTTGGCTTCGCTCTTGTCCTTTATATCTTCTCCTGCATCCGTGAAAGACTTGAAGTTGCGGATGTACCGGCATGCTTTAAAGGCAACCCGGTTGCATTAATTGTTGCCGGACTGATGGCGATGGCTTTCTCAGGACTGGCTGGAATCATTTAATGGATCCCATTCGTCTGATTCTTGCTATTCTCTTTTTCGGCGCACTCGTCGGAATCTATATCTTCCTGTTCCTGAAGAACAAGAAGACACCTAAACCAGAGGGATGCGAAAATCTGACTGCAGATTGTGCAGGCTGTAAAGATATTTATTGCCCGAACCATCCCGCTAAAGAAGAAAGTTGAGGTAAAGCAGAAGATGCTTAACGCAATTCTGATGATGATCGTTCTTGGTGCCCTTTTAGGTGCCGGACTTGGCGTTGCTGCGAAAGTCTTCCATGTTGAACCCGATACTCGTGTAGATTTTGTAACTGCTCATCTGCCTGGCTATAACTGCGGCGGATGCGGTTATCCTGGATGCTCCGGTTTTGCGGATGCATTAGTTTCAGGAGATACTGACTCCTGGCAGTGCAAACCAAGTAAACCAGATGCTAAAAAGGAAATCATTGATTACCTTGCATCTACACCGGGACCGGATGGTAAGACGATTAAAGTCAAAGGTTAATATCACAAATAAAAAGGGAAGAGGATCGAAACTTCGGTCTTCTTCCCTTTTTGCGTTTAAATGAATTTTTTAAAACCGGGCCGACTAGTCGAGATCTTCGCCGTTAGATTCGATCGCTTTCTTGTACCAGTAGAAAGAATCTTTCTTCGAACGCGCAAAATCACCGGTTCCGTCATCGTGCCGGTCGACATAGATAAAGCCGTAGCGTTTTGCATACTGTCCGGTTCCGGCTGAAACAATATCAATTGGTCCCCACGTGGTGTAGCCGATCAATGGTACGCCATCTTCAATTGCCTCCTCTAAAGCTTTGATATGCGGACGGAAGTAGTCAATACGGTAGTCATCATGGATCGAGCCGTCTTCTTCAACAGTATCAAATGCACCAAAGCCGTTTTCGACGACCATTAATGGAGTATGGGGATAACGGTCATTTAGTTTGTTTAAGGTATAGCGTAATCCGTCCGGGTCAATCATCCAGCCCCAGTCAGATTCCTGCAAATATGGATTCTTGGCATTGAAAGGCTGAACATCGCCGCTTCGCGGCGCAGAATCGTCTGTCGTCACACAGTTGGATTTGTAGTAGGAGAAAGTATAGAAATCGATCGTTCCTTCCTTGAGAATTATTTTGTCTTCTTCTGTAATGAAAGAATAATCAATTCCGTTCTCTTTGAAGTAGCGGAAGATAAAGCTCGGATATTCACCACGTACCTGAACATCTCCGCAAAGGCCGTTGCGCATGTTATCGAGATGCTGGCAAAGAAGGATGTCATCGGGATTCGGTGTCAGAGGATAGACGGTATTGTGGGCAATCATGTTGCCGATCACGAAATTCGGATTGATTTCATGGCCGGCTATTACTGTCAGTGCGCTTGCCACAAATTCATTGTGAAGGGCTTCAAAAAGTTTCTGATTGTCGTATTTGATTTCATCAAATGTAATGCGGTGGTCGGAATGAATATGTTCCTGTTCCATATAACCGAGACCGTATAATGTACCCATCTGCGGATGCATAATCGGAATGTTGATTTCATTGAAGGTCAGCCAGTATTTGACTTTATCTTTATAGCGTTTAAAGCAGGTTGTGGCATATTTCAGGAACATGTCGATCACTTCACGATTGGCAAATCCCCCGTATTTAGACACAATCGTCCATGGAATTTC
The DNA here is from genome assembly GCA_051873775.1 of Allobaculum sp. Lineage (GTDB taxonomy): Bacteria > Bacillota_I > Bacilli_A > Erysipelotrichales > Erysipelotrichaceae > Allobaculum. Next base: position 3,597 of record JBJEFF010000014.1, read on the forward strand.
ATAATGGCACAGCGTAACTAATGGCTGAATCCCGTATTTCGCGCATTCGTCAAATACTGCATCATAGAATGCCAGACCGGCTTCGTTTGGTTCTGATTCGTCACCGTTCGGATAGATCCGTGCCCAGTTAATGGACAGACGGAAAGTGTTGAAGCCCATTTCTGCGAAAAGTTTGATGTCTTCTTTGTAATGATGATAGAAATCGATGGCTTCATGACTCGGATAGAATGCATCCGGATCAGTCTGAGGCAGGAAAGTCCGAGGTGTATTCACATCGCCGCCTAGCAGCATATCCGGTACAGATAATCCTTTGCCGTCTTCGAGGTAGGCACCTTCGCAC
>JBJEFF010000015.1:0-3919 GCA_051873775.1 Allobaculum sp.
AAAAAAATTCAAAAAAGCACTCTGATCACGCTGAAGTAGAACCGGAAAGCGCAGATCAGCAGACTTCTATAGTAGAGAAGAAGGAAGAGAAGGCAGAAGAGGATCACAGTAAAGCAAACAAGCCGAAAAGCCCGGTCCATAGGAAAGCAGAGAAATTTTTGCGCCAGTGGCAGATCTACTTGATTCTCGGCGCGATTGTTTCACTCCTTGTCTTACTGTGGAAGATCCACAGCTTACACTTCTTTAAACTCTCCTTTGCCGGATTGATTCTCGGCTTAGGGGCTATTGCGATTGTGCTGGCCGTCTTCTGCTTCTTCTATACCCGCAGAAAATTCTGGAGTATTCCGGCAGTACTGCTTTGCGTATTAGTCGTCCTGCAGTCAATCGGACTGCAGAAACAAATGGGGATGATTTCAACTTCATTAGAAGATATGAGCAGTACCAGTCAGGCTTACGGACGTTCCATGGGGATCTATGTCCCGGCGATGATTCCGATCTCCGGAATTGAAGCACTCGATGGTGAAACCATCGGCATTATGTCCCAGCGTGATGATGAAGGCATCCATGCCGTTCTGGAAGATCTGGACTCCAAAGGCATTCACGTCAAGACACGAAGCTATACGTCATTACAGCAGCTCTATAAAGGTGTACGCGGATTAGCCGTACGGGCAGTCATTCTCAATGCCGGGGATGTCCGCCTGATTCAGGACTTCTCCGGAAGTCAGAACCAGGCTTCACAGCTTTCGCTGACCTATTCCGTCAACCTGTCTAACACCATTAAAAACGAGCGAAACGGAATTAATCTCGAACAGGATTCGTATACGATCCTGATTTCCGGATCCAATGATCCGCTCACTGAGACCTCGTATCGTTCCAATTTCAATGTCGTTCTGACTATTAACCCCAAGACAAAGGAAATCCTCACCGTCGTGCTGCCGCGCACTCTGGCGGTTAATAGTGCGTGTCAGGATGAACTTGCCTGTCTGGCGAGCGATCAGCAGGACCGTCTGTCCTTAATGAGCTATCACTCCATTGAAGCGCTTAGACAGACCGTAGAAGCCTATCTCGGTACACCAATCGACTTTACCGTCCGCCTTGATACCGAAAAAATTCTGCAGCTCTTTGATCTCGATAAGAACATCCGCTATCAGGATGCTAAAGAAGTCGATTCGTTCAGCACGATTCAGAACGGAACCGGAAAGTATCTCAACGGACCGCAGATTAAACAGCTGCTCGGATCAACCAATGATCTAGCCCCGGAAGACTTTGAACAGGAACTGACTCTTTTGCGGGTATTAAACACGCTCCTGCATTCACAGGCACTTCCGAATACCAAAGACCTTAATCCGGTCCTCGACATTCTGAAACAGTCGATCTCAACCTCGATGAACACTACGCAGCTCAGTCAGCTGATCAAGATGTTCTTTATCTTCCCGCAGAAGATGAATGAGACGTACACCCTTCTTGGCAGCACCAGCAATACACAGTTCTCACCGACGCTGACCGAAACTGTCTATATGTCTACCGTTGACCCGGCAAGCTTGCAGAAAGTTCAGACAGCCATGCAGGCAGTTTTAAATGGTGAACCGTATGAAGTTGAACCATTGCCGACTCCGTCACTCTTTGACGCCATTGAACAGGCTGGACAGCAGACACCGGAACCGCAACTACAGGACTCTAAGCAGGCAGCGACTACAGAACAGGCCCAGATCCAGAATGAGCAAACAGAACCTCAGCCGACACCTGAAATACCACAAGTCCCGGAAACACCAGCAGGCGATGAAGGAATCACCGATCCGAACACGGGCGGCGATGATCCGGATGAAGAATATATTCCCGATGATCAGATCGATTATCAGCAGTAAGACAGAAAGGGAAGAGTCGTAGAATATCTAAGACAGACCATCTCTTTAATGGTTCTCTAATCTTTATCTGTTCTCTGCGAAAAACTGAATTCAAACTCAGGCAATGATGCATTCGTCCGTAATGCATCATTGCTTTTTAGCTTAAAGAGAACGAAAATCAAGGGTGAATTTTGAATTGTCCGCCATTCATATCCCACTGTTGATGAGATAAAGACGAATGATTCAGGAAAGGACACCTTACACATGATTAAAACCCAAGAATTATATTCACTCGATCATACACTCGCCAAAGACTATCTAGCCCAATTCGAATACCCCTGGCAGGCTTTAAAAGGCATCCATGAGTTTATCCTTGAACTCTCCAAAAACCTTGATGAACACTATGAGGAAGTAAAACCCGGAGTCTTCGTTCATGAAACCGCAACAATCTATCCCAATGCCTATTTAGGAGCACCATGCATTATCGGTGCCCATACCGAAGTCAGACCCGGTGCATTTGTCAGACAGGATGCATTAGTCGGAGAAAACTGTGTCGTCGGCAACTCCACAGAACTCAAGAACGTCATTCTCTTTGACCACGTTCAGGTGCCTCACTACAACTATGTCGGCGACAGCATTCTCGGCTACTACTCTCATATGGGAGCCGGATCCATCACATCCAATGTCAAAAGCGATAAGACATTAGTTGTTGTTCAGGATCAGGATCAGAAGTACGAAACAGGCTTGAAGAAAATGGGAGCCATGCTCGGTGACCATGTCGAAGTAGGATGCAACAGCGTTCTGAATCCGGGAACCATTATCGGTGTAGATACAAACGTCTATCCATTATCCTGCGTCCGCCACGTCATTCCGGCTCATTCGATCTTTAAAGATAAAGACCATATCGTAGAAAAGCACTAAAACCGCGGAAATACGACTAAACGAAGAACAAACGAAGAACAAACGAAGAACAAACGAAGAACAAACGAAGAATAACCAAGAGGAAGTATCAAATGATAGAAGACAGCGAGAGAACCAGTAGCAGAGAAAGCCATAGAGCTTTATCCCCGCTGGACCCCGATCAAAGAGAAAAATGAAGAGTTTTCTTCTTAAAGAGAATCCGGCAGTCTAAAAAGAACAAGCCGGATCGGAAGAATATGCTCTGTTTCGCAAAGAAAAGGGAAGTAAGCTCCGAAACTTTCAATTTGCGAATTGCTGATCGGCATTTTCTCTTCTGCCTTCTTTTTATATTAGTCGGTATAGACAATTAGGCCCCATAGATAACAGTCAACCTGGTTTTATTCAGGCAAAATCATCAGAAAACTGACAAAGACTAGATACAATCAGGAGTTATAGACATGATGAGGATAAACGGACTAAGAAATCGATAGAAAAGGAACACTCTACGACCAATTCTGTAAGAACATTAAATGAATCTGCTGAATACGTATGAAACACCAGTAAAACAGATAAAATTAACGGAAAAAACGGAAGAAAACCTCTCGCAAGAAAAGGTTTGCTACCGTTTAACAGAAGAATTCGAAACTCAATAATGGAAATAATATGTGTTTTTCTTGGCAAATATGCAGTAAGGCACAAATAAAGAGAATAAAGAGAATACTTTTCAAATAAATTATTAAATTTTAGGGATTAAAAACATGGGAAAAAGCCAATTTTCTTGAAATTTATTCCTAAAAATGAAACAAGATTTGATTTGTAAGTAATATATTTTGAAGCAATTCTTATTCAAAATATATTTTCTCTAAATCATCTCTTAAAAGGTTGCAATAACCGACTCCTTATCGTAAACTGTCCATGCTGATACTTATATCCAGTGTGCATTGAGGCTCAGGGCCCGAACTCAATGTATAATTTATGATGAAAAAAGCATCATAAGAGGTATCAGTCTGATAAAGAACTGGACAATCACTCCTTGAACGTCACCATTCTCGTCCGATTGTCCAAGCCCGTCTCTCGATGCGCTAGGATTCTTGCGCCAATTTTTTCAAAAATCACAGCAAGCTCTCCTCCGCCAGCTCCGCTCCCTCGGTCTGGCTCTCGCGCCTCCCGATTCC
>JBJEFF010000016.1:0-3909 GCA_051873775.1 Allobaculum sp.
GAGCGCGCAGGATTTTGAGAATTTTCTCAAAATCCTAGGCGTTCGTTACAGCCCCCTTTTTCTTTATCCGTCTCTATGCTCGACTATCGATTCATCCCTATGTTCCGGGCAAAGAAAAAGAGGCATCGTCTACGGATTTCCGATTGGATTATCCGTCATAATGCCTCTTCATTTTATTCATTTTGTTTTTCTAATGCTTTTGCCTGTCGCGTCTGAGCCAAACAAAGAACCGTGCAATCCGGGATGCCGGTTCCGGCTGTGAATCCGGGTTAGGCTTCTTCTCTGGGATGTGTCTGTACGACAACTCCTTTTGCTTCATCAATATCCATGATGATCTGACCTGCAGAAGGAACAACAATCTTACCTTCTAACGGGTTCTTGATGCTGACGATTGGTTCAAGTAAAGTTGCTTCAACCTGAGAACGTTCGAATGCAAGATCTGTATCGATCATCTTGCAGTTGATCAGTTTCAGATTCTTTACATAGCACAGAGGCTGAGTACCAATGATTGTACAGTTTTCGAATGTGATATCTTCCGCATACCAGGCGAGATATTCGCCCTTGATTACACTGTTGCGGACGATGATGTTCTTACCGTGCCAGAAGGCATCTTTCGTATCGAACTTGCAGTCTTCAAATACTGCATCGTGTACATACTGGAAAGAATACTTTCCGGTAAAGTCAACTTTGCGGAAATCGAGATGATGGGAATTCATCATGAAGTATTCGCTCACCGCATGAACGTTATTCATTGTGACATGACGGCAGCGCCAGCCGAACTCCGGAGAAATGATATCGGAGTTTTCAATGCGTGCATGGGAGCATTCACGTAATGCTTTAATGCCATGTAATTTTGTATTATTGATTTCGATGTGCTCGGAATACCATAAAGAGGCACGGCACAGTTCAGTCAGTTCAGAGTTTTCAATTTTTAAATAGTGATCATGCCAGAACGGATAGCGCAGGTTAAATAGGTTATAGTTGATTTCAATATTGCTCGCTTCTTTAAATGCACTTTCGCCATCTGCCGGTCCGTCAAAAGAGCAATGGTCTAAATAAACATCTTTTGCGCCGTAAAAAGCACGTTCAGCATCATAAGTTTCATTCCAGTATTGTTTCATTTTCTTCTCCTTATGTTATTGATCTATTTCTATACGTAATTCTTTTTTTCGATTTAATCTTTTGTTTTGCCCGGTTTTCTGGGTTGATTTTAGTCTAAGTCGGCTAACGAAATATGGCCAATACTTATTTCTAATACAATTCCATGCCTATCGTGCATAACTAATTCCTTCTCTTGTTCGTTTTCAGTGATGATTCAGCTCGGATATGAAATAAATTCATATCAGTTAATTCATTCATAAAACGAATGATAAAAAAGAAGGCATCGGCTGCACAAATCTTTTATACCAAACGTGTCAAGTTCCCTTTTATTGTCTTCAGCTTAATCTTCACTAACCTTCCAGCAAACTGAACGGATAAATTCCAGGTGTATTTAGGTTAGAGGAACAGAACTCGCTTCAGTCATTTGGAGTTTTATGAGGACAGAAAGCGAACATTCCCTTTATTTAAAGCATATTTAAGCTTTTAAACTCAATATTTTACTGCGTAATATTCTTCATTTCTGACGAAAACGGATCTGATAAAAACTCATAACCGTTGAATTTACTTCTTCATAAATGTACTGGTAAATTCCATGTGTCTGGAAATTACCGACTGAAAATCGGTTTTGCAGTTTTGAGATGACAAAAATTCAATTTTCGCTTTATTTAAAGCATATTTCATCTTTTTAAATTTTAATTTTTCTGCGTAATATTCTGGGCGAACTGTCCGGAAAGTTGCATTTAGTCCTTCAAAGATCAATCACAGACAGATAATTCCCCACCGCAAAATGTAAGGTGATTTCCGGTATGTCTCGCCGAATTCCGCAATTACTCGCTAAAAATAAACTATTTTGAAAAAGTATTTGCGGAATGAATGGGCAGATGCTAATATAACAAGGCACAGTGATTTCCACTGGCAAACAACATGCGGACGTGGTGAAATGGCAGACACGCTGTCTTCAGGCGGCAGTGGGGCAACCCGTGTGCGTTCGACTCGCATCGTCCGCACCACTTGAAAGTTAACGGAATCGAAAGATTCCGTTTTTATTTTTCAAGCCAGACAATAACAGTTCTTCATCTAAAAGCAGATGGATACTTTTAATTATTTGTTTTTCGAGAATGATAATCCGTGATTCTCATTATTTAGTCGTGAGAAATTCGAGAGAAATCCGTGATTCTCAACAATTATTCGAGAGAAACTCCAGAAAATCCGTGATTCTCACGATTTATTCCTCAGAATCAGTAACCAGTTAGAACTTCTGCAGAGGCTGACTGCACAGGGCACCTTCAGCTTATCCCTTTTTTCGATCGAAAAGACGGTATCTCCTGTGCATGTTTATGCAAAGGCAATCCGACGGCGTTTGATTGCCCGATTTAAGTTTTGAACGATGCACTGTTTCCAAAGGTCAGGGATCCACTCCTGAACATACTACAGTGCTTTTTTCATAATATTGAAATTGCCATTATGGTCGGTATTTTAATCCCGCTTCTATACAGCGAGCACGAACATCAAAGTTCTGTCCTCCTTTATGGAAGCTTTTTGGTCAACAAACCGTACACAAAATCAAAAAGACGTCTCTATCATGGTAGAAAAATGCAAAAATTGCCCGTCTTGAGTTAACGATGGAAAAAAAGGCCAAAAACAGTTTCCTATCTTGGATTGTTTCTGGCCTTTGACTGAATCTTGTGTTTGTTATACGCCATCAAAAGAAAAGAACTTGACGGAGTTTAAAAGTTTTCCCTATCACCTCAAAGTGCTTTTTCGATATCTGGTTTTCGGTCCGCCGCCAACACGTTCTAAAATGTTTTCCTGGATCAGAAAATTGATATTGTTTCTTGTACTGGATGAACTTAATCCAGTTAACTTTTGGATTTCCTTTAAAGACAACTCGCGATTTAAATTGAAAAGCTGGTAAATCTGATTCTGCTCGCTTGTCATGCCGGCTGCCTCATTCAGCACTGGAAGTGTTATGACTAAGGCATTAGACAAAAACTCAAATTCTGGTTTTTGATAGTTATTCGCATATGGTGCATTAATCCTCATTACTCCAATACTTAGTCCTTCAATATAACCAAGTCTTAAAAAAATCCACCCAATAACCGGATTTCTGAATTTAGATATTGCGCCTCTAAGGTATGTGTCTGGCTGCACTCCCTCAACAAGCGCGCCAGGAGATGAAATCGTATTTTTATCCGGGTGCATTTTAATTAATATCGGCGAATCGATCCCCCAATTTCTGTGAACCAGTGCGTTGGCAAGTGCTTCGCGAAAACTTTCTTCTGGAATCAGTGACTTTGTGCTTCTTTTCGCCCCATCTATAGTTTCCGGCTGATATTGCTGTCGATAAATATCCAGCGCATTTTCCATCATTTCAATAATGGAGATATTTTCAAGATCACGCCGAAGCCAGATCGTATTTTCGTCTTTTCCAAATTTAACTATTCTGATTCCCGGAAAAATATTCTGATCTGAGAACAGTAATCCAGCATTGTTATAGCCTGATCCAGAAGTATACAGTCCAAGGATTGCAGGAAGATCGTTGGTGGAAAGCGTATTGTTCGTCTCATTTTGGAAAGTATCAGTAAGTTTATGAAACGTCAGATTCTGATTGCGGGACAGTAATTTATCATACGTCTGGTTTCGGCCTTTTAGAATCAAGTCGTTTAATTCGTAATCACTGACTTCTATGGTTGATGTATCGTTTCGAATATAAGCTTTTTTCTGATAATAATAGGGCGGTTGTGAACCGGCTTCGACTTTTTTACTTTGTTTGTCCTTGACACGAGATACGCTTCATAAAAAAGCCAG
>JBJEFF010000017.1:0-19953 GCA_051873775.1 Allobaculum sp.
TGCGCCGTATTCCGTACCATATCATCGGCGGCGTCCGCTTCTTCGAACGTAAGGAAGTCAAGGATATGCTCGCGTATATGCGTCTGCTGACCACACCGGATCCGACAGATCCCGAACAGCTTTCCCTCAATCTTTCACTTGAACGTGTGGTCAATGAACCAAAGCGCGGCATCGGTCCGGCTATGATCAGTGCTCTGGAAACTGAAGCTTCTAATCGCGGATGCAATATTTTAAGTGTCATGCGCGATCCGCAGACGCTTTCGAGCGCTCACCGCAAAAAAGCAGCCGCATTTGTCGAGATTCTTTCCTCACTTCAGAAAGAGTTCGACAGACTGGCTGATCACCGGCAGTATCATCAGATTATTGATCATATTCTGAATAAAACCGGCTATCTGCAGATGTTACGCGCATCCGGACAGGAAGGAATGACCCGTCTGGAAAACATTCAGGAGCTGCAGAACGATATCGAGCAGGCAATGCTCGCTAATCCGGAAATGAGTATCGAAGAGTACCTGCAGAATATCTCGCTTTTTACCGATTCCAATAAACAGGCAAGCGGAACTGGTGTTACTTTAATGACCGTTCATGCCGCCAAAGGAACCGAAGCACCCGTTGTTTTTCTCGTCGGTTTAAGCGAAGGCGTCTTCCCGTCAAACCGCTCTCTTGAAACAGAAGGCAAAGCAGCACTTGAAGAAGAGCGTCGTTTGATGTATGTTGCTATGACGAGAGCGCAGGAAAAGCTGTATATCAGCTGGAACCGCGGCTACTCGTATCAGCTTGGCAAATCTCTGGATGCCTCCCGTTTTACGCTGGAAATTCCAGATCAGTGGGTCAAACACACAACGAAAAAAACTCCGGCTGGTTCGTCCGTCCAGGGGGATGGTTCGAATGTGGCAAGCCGTTTTGACAAAGAGGATCTGGTGCTCAAAAGTGCATCCGGCAAGGAACTTGGTGTCATTAAAGGCGGCAAAAGCACGAGCCGCCTGCAGACTCTCAACAGCAGACGTGTCTCTCACGCGAGCCTGCGTTCAAGAATTAAAGCAGGTGATCAGGTGACGCATGCAAAATTTGGTACTGGAATCGTTCTTGAAGCCGGTCCGAGTGCGCTGTCCATTGATTTCGGCCCTCCGTACGGAATCCGCCGCATTGCGCCAAGCTATGTCAGAAAGATGGAGAAGGAATGAAACAGAACTCAAAAAGCATTCTTTACGGAATGAATATTGATAAAACCAAGGCAAGATTCTTCAGTGAAACGCTTGTCTTTATGGCAATCGGCGTTGTGATTGGCATTATTGTTGCCGTCTTTGAAGTCATTTTTGCCAAAGGAATTGAATACCTGACTGCCCTCCGGATCGGGCATGGTGGAACATTATGGCTGCTTACCCTGCCGGTTTTCGGTCTGCTGATCGTCTATATCTTTAACCGCTTCGGCGGTAAGGCTAAACAGGGCATGGCTCTTGCCTTCAAAATTGAACAAGGTCAGGAGTCTTCAATTCCAAAACGCACCATGGTGCTGATGACTTTAGCAACCTGGTTATCCCACCTTGGCGGTGCGAGTGTCGGTAAGGAAGGCGTCGGCATGCAGATCGGTGCGACGATCTCCAATATGCTCACACGCAAACTGCCGATGCTCAAAGACCGCAAGACCATTTTTGTCCTGACCGGTATGGCAGCCGGATTTGCGGGGCTTTTCGGAACTCCGTTTACCGCAATCTTCTTTGCGATGGAAATTTTCATCAGTGGTGTCATCGAATTCAGAGCACTCGCTCCCTGTGTCATGGCTTCACTTAGTGCAGCGCGCATGTCTTCCTTATTAGGGCTGCATGCCGAAACGTTTGTGCTGACGATGAATCCGGAATTCAATCTGCTCAGTCATGGCTGGAAACTTGTCCTGCTCGGGATCATTTTCGGCTGTGTCGGAGCACTTTTTGCGCGTACGATGCATTTTGCGCATCACTTCTTTGAAAAGCTGTTCCCGAATTCTTATGTAAGAATTCTTTGTGGTTCTGTAGTAGCTGGCCTGCTTTTATGGCTGCTGTGGAACGGCCGGTACTGCGGATCGGGGGCAAGTCTGATTGAAGCTACATTTGAAGGCGAAACTATTTACGCCTGGGATTTTGCGGTGAAATTTCTGCTGACCGCATTCTGTCTGTCGATCGGCTTTGTTGGTGGTGAAGTTATGCCGCTCTTTACGATCGGAACGACGCTTGGCGCAATTGTGGCCCCTTGGTTTGGTCTGCCGGCAACTTTCGGTGCTGCTTTAGGCTATGCGGCAGTATTCGGTGCCGGAACCAATACATGGCTTGCATCCGTCATGGTCGGTGCGGAAGTGTTCGGATTTGCGTATTTCCCGTTCTTCTTCGTCTGCTCGACAATGGCCTACCTGTTTAACGGAAACTATTCGATCTATGCCCTGCAGAGAACCCTCTCGGTCGCATATCTGACTGAGGATGCTCCGCACAGTGTTGATGCCGCAAATCAGGCAATCCGTAAATAACTTCACAGGAACTTTGAAATCAGCCAGGTTTGTTCGCAAGAACACCTGGTTTTTTTGATACAATGAACTATAGGTTTTTCGGACGTTATCCGATTACAGAACCCCTACAAGCAGGGAGAGAACATTTTGTTTTTGTTAGTATGAACTGTACGAATGACGTAATGAAAACCGGAAAAGAAATGAGGTGTCTCACATGTCGGAACAACAACGGATTGAAGAACTGCGCGCATTGCTGACAAAGTATGCGACAGAATATTACATTGAAGACAAACCAACAGTTTCGGACTTTGAATATGACCGCCTGATGGAAGAACTCCAGGTTCTGGAAGCCAAGCATCCGGAGCTGTATGATCCCAACTCACCGAGCCAGCGTATTATCGGCAAGGTGCTCAGCGGATTTGAACAAGTCACACATGCCCGGCAGATGCTTTCGCTGGCGGATGTGTTCAATAAAGAAGAACTCCGGGAATTCTGTGACCGGATCTGGAAAGATTTTCCCGATGCAAAATTTACATGTGAATACAAATATGACGGCCTGGCAATGGCGCTGATGTATGAAGACGGGCGCTTTGTACGGGCAGTAACAAGAGGCGATGGCTTTGTCGGAGAAGATGTTACGGAGAATGTCCGTACGATTCCTACAATCCCGATGCGCATTGATGTGCCCGGCCATGTTGAGGTACGTGGCGAAGTTATTATGCCGAAAGCCAGTTTTGACGCCCTGAATGAATCGCAAGAAAAACATCACCTGCCTTTATTCGCCAACCCGCGTAATGCGGCAGCCGGAACGATCCGCAATCTCGATACATCAATTGCGCGCAAGCGCCGTCTCGATATGTATCTTTACTATTTCACAAACGGAGCTGAACACGGGGTTCACTCCCAGGAGCAGGCCCTCGAAGCGCTGCGCGATATGCATTTTCATGTCGATCCGTCCTGGAAAGTCTGCTCGAATTTTGAAGAAATCTGGCATTTTATCGAAGAAGCGAGCAGAAAGCGTGCCAGTCTGCCATTTGAAATCGACGGCATTGTCGTCAAGCTCAACAGCTTTGACGAACAGTTAGAACTTGGTACAACCGCCAAGGCCCCGCGCTATGCGATTGCCTATAAATTCCCGGCGGAAGAAGTGGAAACGCGCCTGATCGGCATTACCCTGACCGTCGGCCGTACGGGTAAAATCACACCGAATGCGGTGTTAGAGCCTGTCCGTGTTGCCGGTACAAAAGTCAGTGCGGCCACTTTGCATAACCGCGACCGCATTGAAAGCTACGATCTGAAAATTAACGATAAAGTCATTATCCGCAAAGCCGGGGATATCATCCCTGAAGTTGTCAGAGCGTTGCCGGAAAAACGTGACGATACGGTCTATGATTTTGTCTGGCCGGAAACGTGCCCGGTCTGCCACTCCAGACTCGTCAAGGATGAACAGCTTGCCGATTACTATTGTGTAAACCCGGACTGCCCGGCTAAAGTTGTCGAAAGCCTGATTCATTTCTGCAGTCGTGATGCGATGGATATTGAAGGCATGGGCGATAAGAAAGTGGACTGGCTCCATGAAAAGCACTATCTTGAATCCATTGAAGATATTTACCGTCTACACGAAAAACGTGAAGAACTGTTAAAACATAAAGGATGGGGTGCCAAAGGAACGGATAAACTGCTTGAAGCGATTGAACTGAGCAAGAAACAGCCGTTAAGCCGGTTGCTCTTCGGACTTGGCATTCCGCTGATCGGGTCCAAAGCCGCATCCATTCTCGCTACTGAATTCGGCAGTATGGAAGCTTTAATGGCTGCGGATACCGCCCGTCTGGAATCGATTAACACAATCGGTCATTCTATGGCCACCTCTCTGGTGAACTTCTTTGCTCAGGACGAAAATCATAGATTAATTGAAAGACTTGGCGAACTCGGTCTGAATATGGAACAGCCTAAATCGGATCACAAAGTTCCTGCCGATTCATTCTTCGCCGGCAGGAAGGTCGTTCTGACCGGAACGCTGCAGCAGATGGGACGCAATGAAGCTAAACAGATTCTTGAAGATTTAGGTGCTTCCGTCAGCGGTTCTGTTTCCAAGAAGACTGACCTGCTGATTGCCGGAGAAAAAGCCGGAAGCAAGCTGACCAAAGCAGAGCAGCTTGGTGTGCCGGTATGGGATGAGGAACGCTTTTTACAGGAGATCGGCTATGAGAAATAAAAAACTGATCTTCCTTGTGCCCGTGCTCTGTACCTGTATGGCGCTAGGCGGATGCCGTGAAGGGGTTGAACGGGCTCAGCCGTTAAAAGCCGGTGACTATGCGGCAATTCTTCCTTATGAAACCAGCGATACGAGAGGTAAACATATCGGGCTGATTGCCGATATCGACATCCGCACTCAGCTCGAAAAAGGACTGATGGACCTCTCCAAGGAATATTTCTCACCGGATGAGGTGGCGTATAAAAACCACGCTTTCCTTGACTACGATGAAATTGATGCCTCGGACGGCTCACGCGGTTTACTCGGAACACTTCGTGATGGCAACCCGAACGGTCTGAACCCGGGAGCGGATGAAGAATTCGATACCGGCAACGGAGTGGTCAAAGGACCGATCCTTGTCGTGGATCTATATGAACTGGATTTCTACGATCAGAACGATTTAAAAGGCATTTCGATCGGTCTTGCGGTCGCAGATGCAGCAACGGATGCCCAGGGGAACCGTGTGGACATCAGCCCTGAGAAAATGGATGAATATCTGTCCGCTACCGGATCGAAAATCGTTTCGTATCTGCGGGAACGGTTCAATGAAATTACCCCGAATGTTCCGGTTCTGATTGCGGCTTATGAGCTGAATACCGATGATGACGATTCGTCAAAAGGCGGCTACATCTATACCGAATACTTTACCCAGAACCGCTCAAGCACGGATGTCGTATCGGAAAACTACATGACCGTCCCTTCGGATGCGTTCAGCGAAGCGCAGCCGGATATGGCGTATCAGTTTGAAACCTTCCGTCAGGATGTTGCGACGGTTCTGACCGATACAACGTATACCGTCGGTGAAGCTAAAATTCAGAATGGGACTGTGCAGCGTCTTGAACTGACGATCAATTCTCACGGCAAGACCGTCGGGGAAATGTTAGCGGTCATTCAGGATGTGCGTGAAAAACTGTCCGTGTTTGAATCCACAAGCTGCGAGTATAAAGTTATCGTCAAGAATAACGATGAAGTCTGTGCACTGATGGAGCGGGCAAGCGGTTCGGATAAAGTCACCGTACTGACAGTCTTCTAAATAGTCTTTACCAGAAAACAGATCACAGGCGAAAAGCCGGATCTGCCTTTCTGTGAGTATAGAGCAAAGGAAACGGCCTATCATGTATGGGTCGGGAAAGGAATAGAATGGAAAAGTTTTCGAGTGAATACCTTCGCAAACTGGCCAGCGACTTAAAGTTCTCATTAAGTGATGAAGAAGTCGGAGAGCTGAAAAAAGATTTTGCGGCGGTAGAAAAGCAGATGGAATTATTTGAAACCATCGACACAGAAGGCGTTGAACCAATGGTTTATCCGTTTGAAGCGCCCACAACATTTTTAAGAGAAGACGTTGCGGATGAAGTCCTCAGCCAGCAGGACGCTTTAGTCAACGCTCCGGATGTGCGCATGGGTCATGTCCATGTTCCGAAGGTGGTGAAATAATGGAAAGCAAATTAACACCGAAGCAGTCCGTTGAGAAAATCACGGTACTGCAGCCGATTTTAAATGCGGCAATTACGATTGTTGAAGAACCAGAAGAAAACGATAAAGCCGGTGTATTAGCCGGTGTGCCTGTCGTATTAAAAGATAACGTCTCCACAAAAGGCATTCGTACGACAGCATCCAGCCGGATTCTGGACAACTATGTTCCGGTATACGATGCGACGATTGTTAAAAAGATGAAAGATGCCGGGGCGGTCATGGTGGCCAAAGCCAGCATGGATGAACTCGGTATGGGGGGGACCAACCGCAATGCCCTGATTGGTCCGGCACATAACCCATGGAATCCTGCTCACATTACCGGCGGCTCTTCCGGCGGTAGTGCTGCTTTAATTGCAGCTGGAACCACACCGCTTGCGATTGGTACCGATACGGGTGACTCAATCCGTAAACCTGCTTCCTATTGCGGCGTTGTCGGCGTAAAACCGACTTACGGCCGTATTTCCCGTTACGGAATTGTTCCTTACGCTTCTTCTCTCGATACGGTCGGCTACTTTACTCTGAATATTGCCGATGCCGCAGAAGCACTTGAAGTTCTTGCTGGTCGTGATGACCATGATATGACTTCTTCTTCCTTACCGGTTGAAGAATATGCCAAGAATCTGAATGCGGATTTAGCCGGAAAGAAAATTGCGGTTTTCAAGACTATTTCCGACCGTATTCAGAATCCTGTTCTTACAAAACGTTTCAGCGAACTCGTTGAACAGCTTAAAGCTGCTGGTGCTATTGTCAGTGAAGTGGAAATGGATCTGACACTGATGGAAATGATCGCACCAGTCTACAAGACAATTGCGAATGCGGAAGCCACCGCTAACCATTCCAACCTCGATGGTCTGCGTTTCGGTATGCGTGAGCCGGGCGGAAGCGTGGATGAAGTTATGACGAATTCCCGTACAGCCGGTTTCTCAAGCTATGTCCGTGCCCGTTTCCTGATCGGTTCCTACTCTCTGTTTGAGGAAAACCAGGACCGTATGTTCCGTAAGGCTCAGAAAATCCGCCGTCTGCTTGTTGAAGCTTACGCTCACTTATTTGATGATGCCGATGTTGTACTTGCGCCGGCTGCCCTTGATACCGCACCCCTGATCGAACAGAGCAGCGATCTGCGTTTCGGTCAGGATAAATTCGAAGAAGAACACATGCAGCTTGCCAACTTCTCAGGCTATCCGTCTCTGACTATGCCATTATGCCTGGCTGAAAATGGTCTGCCACTTGGCATTAATTTAACCGCCAAGGCATTTGAAGAACAGACACTCTTCAATGTTGCGGCTGGTCTTGAACAGTTAATCGACTGGAAGGAGGAACCGGAATGTCTTATCAAGTAACAATTGGTATTGAAATCCACTGCGAACTGAAAACAAAAACAAAAATGTTCTCGGCAGCTCCGACGAGTTTCGGTGCCAAAGCGAATACAATGACTTCCGTCATTGACTTAGCTCATCCGGGAATTCTGCCGTGTGTTAATAAAGAAGCAGTACGCCTTGCGATTAAAGCGTGCGGCGGTTTGCACTGCACCATTGATCCGCTGATCAAATTCGACCGTAAAAACTACTACTACTCCGATCTGCCGAAAGGATTCCAGATCACTCAGCAGTTCCACCCGATCGGTAAAGACGGGTATGTCATGATCAAAACCGATGAAGGAGAAAAAAAAGTCCGTATTGAACGAATTCACATGGAAGAAGATACAGCGAAACAGTTCCATAAAGATACCGGAACTTACATTGACTTCAACCGTGCCGGAACACCGTTAGTCGAAATCGTATCCCGTCCGGATATGCATTCCGCTCAGGAAGCAGCCGCTTATGTCGAAGCACTGCGCCGTACCCTGTTCTATCTGAACGTTTCCGATGTCAAAATGGAAGAAGGATCCATGCGCTGCGATGTTAACATCTCGATCAGTGATGATCCGGAAAAACTCGGCACAAAAGTTGAAATCAAGAACCTGAACTCCATTGCAAACGTACAGAAAGCTGTTCAGGCTGAAATCGAACGTCAGAGCGCACTGCTCGAAGCAGGTGAAGAAATCATTCAGGCAACCCGCCGTTTTGACGAACCGACCCGTACAACCGTTCTAATGCGTAAAAAAGAGGGAAATGTCGACTACAAATATTTCCCGGAACCGAATATCTTCCCGATCCAGCTCGATCAGGGATGGATTGATTCCATTCTCAACAGTCTCGAAGAACTTCCGGAACAGCGTATTGCGCGCTTCATGGAAACTTTCGGCTTAAATGAATACGATGCATCTGTCATGGTCAACGACCGTGATATGGCGGACTTCTATGAAGCAGTCATGAAAGATGCCAAAGATGCGAAAAAAGCTGCCAACTGGGTCATCGGTGACCTTTCCGCATGGCTCAACAAAAACAACAAGTCCTTTGCGGCAAACCCGGCAGAAGCTAAGGATATCGCCCGTCTGGTCAACCTGATTGAAGAGGGCAGCATTTCCGGTAAACAGGGTAAAGTTGTCTTTGAAGAAGTCATGACTGGCAAGCATCCGGATGATGTCATCAAGGAAAAAGGCATGCAGCAGGTTTCCGATGACTCCACTCTGATTGCGATGATCAACCAGGTTCTAGATGCTAACCCGCAGTCCATTGAAGACTACAAGAACGGTAAGAACCGTGCTGTCGGCTTCTTAATGGGTCAGCTGATGAAAGCATCCAAAGGACAGGCAAACCCGAAAAAAGCCAACGGTCTGCTTGTTGAAGAACTGAAAAAACGCTAGATCTTCTCATCAAATCTGTCTTCAGACAGAAACAACTGAATCGATTTAAAAACAACCCCTTTTTAGCCTCCAGGCTGGAAAGGGGTTTTTGAATAGACAGAACTGTTAGTTTGAAAACGCGTACTCCTTCAGTATGCTTAAAATGTCCGTATTCAAATCAGAGAGGCAAACGGGAAAAGACCGTTAAATAAAGCAAATCTGAAATACCTGACAATTACTGAATCCATGGCGCGGACTTGTCTAGTCCTGCTAAACACGTTAAAATACAGATTCAAAGACAGTGAATGGAATCACCTTGATACAAGGTTTTATGATAGAATCATTTTGATATGGAGGTCATCAGAATATGCCGGAAAAAGTAAAAAGAAAAAGAGTGAGCAAGCCGAAAAAACAGAAAGTCAAACAGGGGCATAAACTAGTCTGGCTGACTTTAGTCATCATTCTCATCCCGGTTCTCGTCGTCGGTTATGTTCTGCTGACGAGTGCCCGTGAAAGCGATCAGCCGGTGGTCGGCAACCGCTTCGGCGTCAACGATATCAATCCCCAGATTCAGGAAACGGATATGAATAATATCCAGGGTGAACTGATGGGAATCGGCGGTATCGAAACCGCAACAATCGATTTAAAGAGTGCCACATTACGTGTTCATCTGAATATGGTCGACGATGCCGACAATGGCACCCTGCAGGCTGCTGCCGATCAGGCTTACGAAATTGTCAGCCGTTATCTGCCGATTGAAACGTACTTTACCAATACGGCAGAAGGAAAGAGCTACGATCTTGAAATCGATTCCTATAACTATTTAGTCGATGATGCTCATCCGCAGGAAGGATGGCGCTTTGTGAAAGTATCCAAGAGCGGAGCCGGAGGAAAAGTTACCGATATTATTACCGAACCGCGCAATGCTGAACTTGCTGAGCAGGTCCGCAACTCCACCCCGCAGGTTCCTGAAGAAACTCAGAGCGAAGAAGTGCCTGTCGAAGGTGAAGGGGAAGGCGAAGTTCCTGTAGAAGAACAGTATTACGAATAAAAGAAATGAAGATGATTCGATAGAGGATCATCTTTTTTTTACGACTTTTTGTCCTGCTAGTCATCTCAAATGTTGATGAACTCAATAAACAACACTGTTGTAAGAGTGGAAAGAAAAAAGATGCGAAACTATATTCCTTCAGAATAGAATGGAACTGAAATCAAAAATTCCATATTAAGGAGGACATTTTATGATTGAACTCAAAAACGTAACGAAGCGTTTTGGTGATAAGACAGCTGTCGATGCGATTAATCTGGAGATTCCATCCGGATCGATCACCGGTTTTATCGGACCGAACGGTGCCGGAAAAACGACGACGATCAATATGATGACCGGTATTCTTCAGCCGGATGCCGGACAGATTCTGCTCAACGGAATCGATCTGGAAAAAGATCCGCTTGAGGCAAAGAAGACATTTGTCTCTGTGCCGGATTCTCCTGACCTGTTCCTGCGTCTGACGGGCCGCGAATATGCCGAGCTGATGGGCAAGGTTTATGAAGTGGAGCCGGAAGTCGTACAGGAACGAATTAACCAGCTCGTTGAAGAATTTGATATGGCGGGCGCCTTTGATGATCAGATGAACAGTTATTCGCACGGAATGCGTCAGAAAGCGATTGTGATCGGTGCTCTGGTTGCCGAACCGGATATCTGGTTTCTTGATGAACCGATGACCGGTCTTGATCCGAATGCGAGCTTTATTTTAAAAGAGCGCATGCGCCAGCAGGCGGCAAAAGGAAAAACGGTTTTCTTCTCGACGCACGTACTGGAAGTTGCTGAAAAACTGTGCGACAAAATCGTACTGATCAATAAAGGACAAATCGTCTACGAAGGCGATTTAGACACCCTCAAAGAGCGTCATGAAGGACTTTCACTCGAAGAAATCTTCCTTCAGGAGATTCACAATGGCTAGGACCTGGCTGCTCTATAACTTTATGAGCAAAAATTCCCGCATGCTCAAAGGCGGAAAACATCCAGTTCTTAAAAAAGTGGGAATTGGTTTTCTGATCGTTTACTGCGCACTGATTTATGGCGGTCTGGCGACTTTCCAGTTCTACACTCTGTTAACAAGCGGTAGTGTCGGACTGGCTGTTTCGATGGGACTGGCGATGGAAGTGCTGATTAATGTGTTCCTGGTCATCCTGACTCTGCCGAGTATCTTCTATTTTGCGAACGATCTGAAGGTGTATCTGGCGATGCCGTTTACACCGGATCAGATTATTGCCGCAAAAACACTTGTCGTCTGCATCAGCATGACGCCGTTCATCCTGCTCATCGCGCTCTGCATGATTATTGCGGCAATCCTCGCTCAGGCACTTTCGATCGGACAACTGATTCTGCTTGCGTTAGGCATGATTCTAACCGGCTATGTGACGATTGTTGTAATCGGAATTCTGGTCATTCTGATGATGCGCTTTATGCCGTTATTCCGGGATAAAGACCGTTTCATGATGATTTTCGGCATCATCGCTTCACTCGGTGCAGTGGCTGTGGTCATGCTGACGAATAATATAACGTTTGATGAAACGATGGATTTTACCTCGCTTCATATTCCGCTGGAGTTCTTCCCGCCGGCATGGATGGCGTATCGTCTGATCATGCATCCGTCTTTGCTCAATGTGCTTGGCATGGTGTTGGTACTTGCTGTATGTGCTGCGCTGTTCTGGATCTGCGCAAAGACGATTTATCTCAATACTGCCCGCAATGCGATCGCATCCGGGGCAAAGAAGAGAAAACAAAAAACGCACGAAGCGGATCGGAGTTCAACGCTTACGGTTCTGATGAAAACGGAAATGAAACATCTTCTGCGCTCGCCGACCTATCTGATGAACAATATCATTTCCGGCTTCCTCGTTCCGATCATTATGATTGTGAGCTTTACGGTCTCTTTCTCACAGGCAAGTGATGCCGAACTCAACATAACAGAACTGCTGCCGATGGTTTTAAATATGATCCATCTTGGCGAATTCTGGTTTGCAGTTCTGGTCGGCATCTGTGTGGCTTGGATCTGTACCGTCTTTAATATGGTCTGCTCTACCGCAATCAGCCGTCAGGGACGCAACGGTTTGCACTGGATATTATCGATTCCGACACCGATCTATACCCAGCTCAAGGCGTTCACGTATGTCGGAAGCATTGTAACTCTGGCAAACTGTCTGATCCTGATTATTCCGGTCTTCATTATGCTCAAAGCCGGATGGATGATGTGGCTTGGCGCACTGGTGGGTCTGCTTCCGGCTGTTCTGTTTGAGAACATTCTCAACCTTGTTGTGGACTGCCTGCATCCAAATCTGGACTGGCAGGATGAAAACGAGTCGGTCAAAAAGAATATGAACTCTCTGTTTGGTATGGTCATCATGGCTCTTGAGATGCTGATTGTCATTGTACCGATTGTGATGAACCTCGCACCGGATGTGATGGTCATGATCGCGCTTGGCGCAATGATTCTTGGCTGCTGTTTCATGAAGCCGATCCTCAACTGGCTGGTAAAACTGGTCGTAAAAATGTAAGTCGTAAAAAGGTAAAGCCGTCCGTTCGCGGGCGGCTTTTTAAGTGGTGCGAAAATCAGGCAAAATCTGTACTGCTGATCGGATCGGCAATCATCAGACCTGTCTGCACAGATGCAGGGATAAGTGATGGATTCACGCCATAAGGAATAGCAGGAATCTGCTCGCTCTGTGACTTGTCCGGAAGCTTCTGCGGATGATGACTAATGGCATCCGACGATAAGCCGGCTTGTACCGGTCGATTATTCTTTGCGGTAACCGGACTGGCTAGATCATCGAGTAGCTGAATGATGGTCAGAGAAATATTGGTGATCCGTTTCAGAGACTGGCCAAGAAATTGCTCTTTTCGTTTCCAGCTGGCGATGTACTGGAAGGAATATTCGGAACAGTCGATGCCAAGTCTTGTACAGACGATATAGCTGACCGATTCGGCTTCCATTTCCCGCATCGCCTGCTTGGTGGCAAGAAGTTTTTCGAATTCATCTGCCGGTGGCCTTGTTTTAATCCGTTCATGAAGCAGGGCGTGAGCGCACTCATGAATCATGGTTTTGAATTTCTGGCGCTGTCCACTGGTCTCTTCGATATAGATGGTCCGGTTTACGTACGAACATTCGCCGGTCGCATCGTAGTCAAAATGCCGTAATTGAATAGAGTAGCCTGTTGCGGTTTCCAGACGCTCCTTTGCGTCCGCAAAAATCTCACAGTCACCTTTGAGCGTTTTGGGCTTAACCATGCTTGGCAACGGACGTCCTTCGGTCTGTGAGACATCAAAGACGGAAATTCGCCGGAAACTGGTGCTCGTTTTACGGGTCATGACCTGTGTGGCTTCATCGACTACCTCTTCAGTTTTCACATACGGGGCCAGAATCCGGATTCCTTTAGCTCCTTTTTTCACGTGTCGGCCGAAAGATTTCCAGGTCGAGTATCCGGCAACATAGGTTGCCTGCGGATACTGCTCGAAAATGAGCAGCAGATTATGGACGGAATAGGTAGGGAAATGCGTCACGAGTTTCAGATACTCCCGATAGTTTCTTGAGGATGTAATCGTATCCACATTCAGAACAAGTTCCTGCAGCAGGTCTTCAACCGTCGTTTTTTCCAGAGATGTATAGGTCTGGGACATAAGTAGTACCTCCTATATTGTTGTGGTCGTAAAAAACGGTTTTGATCCCGTCACTTGGAAAATTTAGGCGGTTTTGTATCGTTTTGAAAAGAAAAGGCGCTCATCGCATCCATAACAAGAATGCGGATGAGCGCCTTTTGCGTGCAGGTAAGGAAAGTTAATCCATTTCCAGTGCCCCAGTATAGAGCTGGTAGTAAATACCTTTTTTCTTAATCAGAGATTCGTGGTTGCCGCGTTCAATGATGCGGCCCTGATCGAGGACCATAATGGCATCGGAGTTCATGATGGTGGACAGACGGTGCGCAATAACAAACACCGTACGTCCTTTCATCAGTTCATCCATACCTTCCTGAACGAGCCGTTCGGTACGGGTATCGATACTCGATGTTGCTTCATCCAGAATCAGAACCGGCGGGTTTGCGACTGCCGCACGGGCGATGGCAAGCAGCTGGCGCTGACCCTGAGAGAGGGATTCACCATTGGCGTGGATATATGTGTTATAGCCGTTTTCAAGGTGATTGATGAAACTGTCTGCTCTGGCAAGTTTTGCGGCAGCGATACATTCTTCATCCGTTGCGTCCAGTTTACCGAAGCGGATGTTATCCATGATGGTTCCGGAGAACAGCTGTGTATCCTGAAGGACTACACCAAGCGAGCGGCGTAAATCCGGTTTTTCAATCAGTTCAATGTTGATGCCATCGTAAGTGATGGATCCTTTCTGAATGTCATAGAAACGGTTAACGAGGTTGGTAATTGTTGTTTTTCCGGCACCAGTAGCACCGACCAGAGCAACTTTTTCACCGGCATGCGCATACAGGTTGATGTCATGCAGGACCGTTTTATTCTCGTTATACCCGAAGGTAACATCATCGAAGACAACATCCCCGCGCAGAGGAATCAGTTCAAAGGAATCATTCGGACGAGGATGCTTCCAGCACCAGTGACCGGTATATTCTTTGGTTTCTACCCAGTGACCATCTTCCATTTTAGAACGGACTAAAGTCACCACACCACTGTCGCTTTCGGACGGAGTGTCGAGAAGATCAAAAATACGGGAAGCACCGGCTTGAGACATAACGACCGCATTGATCTGCTGAGAGATCTGGGTGATCGGGTTATTGAAGGCTTTGTTGAGCGAAAGCATTGCGGCAATTGTACCTAATGTCATGCCGAACATGCCGTGGATCGCAAAGTAGCTTCCGGCTGCTGCGCAGGCAACATAGGAGATGTAGCCGAAGTTCATGCAGATCGGCATGAGAATGTTGGCGAAGATATTGGCTTTCGTGCTAGCCTGACAGAGGCTTTCATTGATTTTCGTGAAATCTTCTTCGACGTGTTTTTCGTGGGAGAAGACTTTGACAACACGCGAACCTTCAATCATTTCTTCGATATAGCCGTTTACGCGGCCGAGTTCGATCTGCTGCTGACGGAAGAATCTTCCGGAATTATGGGTGATCTTACGGGCGATCAGCAGCATGAGGAAGGAGAAAAACAAAGTCAGTACGGCAAGAACCGGAGATAAAGCAAACATCGACGTAATGACCATGATAATCGTGATCAGCGAGGAGAATACCTGCGGAACGGACTGGGAAAGGGTCTGACGAAGCGTATCGGTATCATTGGTGTAAACCGACATGATATCGCCGTGGGCATGGGTATCAAAGTATTTAATCGGCAGCGTTTCCATGTGGGCAAACAGACGCTCACGGACATTGTTCAATGTTCCTAAGCTGATTTTGACCATAATTCTGTTCCACATATAAGTAGCCACAATACCAAGTAAATAGATCATGACCATCTGCATGATCGCATAGAAGAGCGGAGTGAAATCCTTCGATCCGCTCTTCAGCATCGGTGTGATGTAGTCATCGATTAATCGCTGCTGGAAGGTGTTTCCGTAAACATTCGCAAAAGAACTGGCACAGATCAGAACGGCAATGGTGATCAGATACCATTTGTAGTCGTGCCAGACCATCTTGAAAACACGTTTGAGTCCGTTCGGATTCATTTTCGGCTTTTTGACCTGTTCGTTAGGCATTGGCATCTGCGTCATCTCCTTTCTGCTGGGCTTGCCAGGTTGTACGGTAAATTTCATTTGTCTTGAGCAGTTCATCATGAGTGCCCATCGCAACTAAGTGACCGCGGTCAAGCACCATGATCTGATCAGCATCCTGCAGGGAGCTGACACGCTGGGAAATAATAATCTTTGTGGTATCCGGAATCTTCGTACGGAAAGCTTCACGGATTAGATAGTCGGTCTTCGTATCAACCGCTGAAGTGGAGTCATCGAGAATCAGGATTTTCGGCTTTTTCAGCAGAGCACGGGCAATACACAGACGCTGTCTCTGACCACCGGAAACGTTCGTACCACCCTGTTCGATGTAGGTGTCATAACCTTCCGGCATACGCTGAATGAATTCATCGGCCTGAGCAAGACGGCAGGCTTCCATGATTTCTTCATCTGTGGCGTTTTCATCACCCCAGCGCATATTTTCTTTGATTGATCCGGAGAACAGAACGTTTTTCTGAAGGACCATCGCAACAGAGTCACGAAGAGTTTTTAAATCGTAGTCCTTAACATTGACCCCGCCGACTTTTACCGCACCTTCACTGACATCGTACAGACGCGGAATCAGACTGACTAAAGAAGATTTGGACGAACCTGTTCCCCCAAGAATACCAACTGTAGTTCCGCTTGGAATATTGAAGTCAATATCACGCAGTACATAGTGTCCGTCAACCTGCGGAACATAGTTGAAGTAAACGTGGTCGAACTGAATGCTGCCATCTTTTACGGTTTTGATTCCGTCTTTCGGGGATTCAAGATACGAGACCTGATTAATGACTTCAACAATACGGTTCGCGCTCGCAGCAGACATCGTCACCATAACGAGGATCATGGAGAACATCATTAATGACATCAGCAGGTTCATGACATAGGAGAACAAAGAGAACAGAGATCCGACAGCCATGGTACCTTCCACGATGTGATGGGCACCGATCCACGAGATCAGCAGCATGCATGTATAAACTGCAGCCTGAACGAGCGGCTGGTTAAGAATCATTAGCAGTTCCGCTTTACGGTTGACATCGTAGATATCCTGAGAACGTTTATTGAAGCGGTTTATTTCATAATCTTCACGGACGAATGATTTGACTGGACGGATGCCGCTGATGTTTTCCTGAATTTCTTCGTTCAGGTTATCGTACATCTTGAACATCTTTCTAAAAATCGGATGAGCGCGTTTAATCAGCGTACCAATCATAATGGCAAGACATACAATGACAACAAGCAGCCATAACGCAATCTCATGGTTGAGATAGAAAACCATGCAGAACGCCATGATAAAGTTCATTGGCGAACGGACAGCAACGCGGATAATCATCTGGAATGAGTTCTGGACGTTGGATACATCGGTTGTCAGACGGGTGATCAGACCACCGGTGGAATATTCATCAATATTAGAGAAGGCGAAGTTCTGAATGTTTCGAAATTCAGCTTCGCGTAAATTTTTGGCAAAACCAGCTGATGCAATTGCGGCATAACGGCCGGACATCGCACCGCAGAATAAAGCGAGTACCGCAGCAAGAAGCATCAGTAAGCCGTATTTCCATACGACATCCATATTGCCCGGTGTGATTCCGTCATCAACCATTTTCGACATAAAATACGGAATGAGTATGTCGAGCAGGACTTCGAGGCTGACGTAAATCGGAGTGAGAATTGCCTCTTTTTTGTAACCCTTAATCTGTTTTGCTAGAGTCGACAGCACTGTCTATTACCTCCTTACCTGTGATATTCCTGAGAATTCTCTGTAAAAACTGTTTTCCGGTTTCGATTTCTTCTTCACTCATGCCATTCAGCATGGAGGTTTCGGCATTCTCGAGAATGTCTTTGACCCGTTCAACCTGCTGGTGACCGAGTTCGGTGATCTGAAGATGGCGGATCCGGCGGTCTTTTTTAAAGACAACACGCTGAATAAGACCTTTACCTTCAAGACGATCGAGCAGGGAAGATACCGTAGGATTGGAAACCTGGAAGTGAGCTTCGAGGTCTTTCTGAATCACTTCCTTGTTCTGCTGTTTGTTTTTTTCAAGAAAAACGAGCACATCGAACTGGGTCTTGGTCAAATCTTCAGCACGCAGCTGGTTGTTAATCCGGGTACGGATCGTATGATGTAAAGATCCGACGAGAAAACCGATCTGCTGGCATGAACTATCAATTGGCGGCCGCATGTTTCTCCTTTCTATTAGAGCATTTCCGATCCGTAAAAGTGCCGCAGTAATCTGTTGCAAAGAACCATCTGAAGGGCAGCCATCAATCTTAAATGAGAATGAATAATAAATGCGTAGATAAAAGGCATGGACATTAAGAATAAAAAAATGAATCGTTCATGCGTAAGAAGGAGCAGTCTGCCGGGACGGTTAAAGAGATCAGAAATACTGTATTAGATCCTGAAAATCAGACTCTGACCGGTCCGGAATCATCGCCCAAAGACAGCTCACACGGGACCGGAAGGAAAGAAAAAGTCCGCTCAATTCTTAACGGATCTGGCGGATAAAAGGATCTAACTGGACTGTTGTTCAGGGTAAATCAATTCATAGCACCCTATATAATAGCCTGCTATATTGTTTCTCAAGGATAGAGGAATGTCAACGGAAATCACTGAGTTATAGAAAGAAGTTTTAAATGAATCTGAACGCACATTTCTCCTTATTTGTTGTTTTTTTCTGACGTCCCGAAACGCTAAATCATACAACTTGAGAATTCTGTTTTGTTTTGAAGTAATTCTGAAATAAATTGTTTTTTTCTTCTTGACCGGTACCTACAACCGGAAAATACAATGATGACGACAAATGAATGAAAAATGCAGCCTTAACTCTTTTAAACTGATCTAGGTTAAAGAGAATAGAAACGAAATCTGCGAAAGCAGACATGCACAGAAGGAGATTACACAGGTTAAAAATGTACTGATTGTTTCGGCAAGCCCGCGCAAAAGGGAAATTCCGATAACCTGTGCGAACAGTTTAAAAAGGAGTCTCAAAGCAGGAAACCAAGTAGAAAAGCCCCATCTCGCTGAACGGAACATTGATTACTGTTCAGGATGCAATGCCTGCCAGATGCCGAGGAAAAAAGTGCAGTTCCAGGCGCAGGTGCATGAGGGTTTATTGATCTCTTTGGCAATTCTGCGATGCAGGAAGCATTTGAAATAGGTAGAGGTATCTGTGAGGCAAGTGAAGGTATCAAGAAGAAAGGAAAACAGAACATGAAAGACTTTCAACTGAGAAACGACACAAAATTATTATTCTGCAACGATCCAGTTCATGATTTAGCGGATCTGACCAGAGGCAGAAATGTCCTGTTTGTCTATGGCGGCGGTTCCGTAAAAAAAGAACGACTGCTACGCTGATGTTAAAGATGCATGCACCGCAAATGACGCTGTATTATTTGAAGCCCCGGGCTCTTCCTGTGAAAAAACGGCAATTGAAGCTGGAATCCGTCTTGCTAAAGATAATGAGATTGATCTAGTCATCGGTGCTGGCGGAGCAATGTAATGGATTGTGCCAAACTGATTGCGTTCGGTTCCTGTCATGAAGACTGGTGGGAATATGTAAAAGGGAAAAATCCGTACAGTCTGGAAAAACTGGATTTAATCCTGATCCCGACTTATCCGTCTAGCGGATCGGAAAACGGACTTGGTGCAGTAGCGGTGGATTCCGCAAACAATGACTTTGGAACAGCCTTCGGTATTTCTGCTGATTATGCAGTTCTTGTCCCGAAATATTCCTTATCTTTCGGCAGAGAACTCTCTGATTACACCGGCGTGGTAACTTTAGTCCAGCTTTCCGCTTCTGTGATTGGTGATCGCAACCCGGTTTCGTACGATGCCGGAATTTCCATTATCCGCAATGTCCTCAAGGCAACAAAACGTTTGGTTGAAGATCCTGAAGACCTTGATGCCCGCGGCATTATTATGTATGGCGCATCTCTTTCCACATCAGGTCGGTTAGGCATCGGTAAACTGGGAAAACTTCAGCTACGAAATTTATGAAGTTGAATTCATTCCGGAAGTACTCTTCGATTCCACTTACCGTAAGAGCCTGACTACTTTATTCCCGCGCTTCTTAAAAGCGATGGCGGCTTACCATGAAGATGGTATCCGCCGGTACTTAAGAGATGCGTTCGACTTCGAAGGGGACATCGTAGAAGCTGCAGACAGCATGGTCAAACTTTTCAGTCAACTCGGAGTTGATATGTATTTTGATGGTGAAATATCCAGAGAAACAATTGAATCTACAGATATTGAAACTATCTTCTCGACAGACGAACTCGTTTCGATCATCAC
>JBJEFF010000018.1:0-3865 GCA_051873775.1 Allobaculum sp.
CCGGAACAAGGGTGGGGAGCCGACGGCGGCGGGTCCCCATGAATGAAAAAAAGAATCTGCTTCACTTGTCTGATGTGAATACAGATTCTTCAGTTCTATTTTCAGGCTTTCAATTGATACTCAGACTACGCTGCTGAGATAGATAAAACTCATTCAGCCACAATCTGATTAATCCAGTACCTGGTTGCGAGTATAGGTGATCATCCATTCTTCACGTGCCTGCATCACCTGCGAGTCGGTCAGCACGTTAAATAACATCTGGTTATACACCTGTGTACCTGCGCAGATCGAACGGGCGCCGATCCGCATTGCCTGTCTTACACTTTCAAGAGTCGGGCAGACGACAATCAGATTTTCACGGTCTTCTTCCTTCATTAAATCAAGAATGTCGCTGAGCACTTCCATCGCATCGGCATGGCGGCCGACTTTTTCAAGATCCATAATCATCTTCTGTGCTCCATCCTGCAGCGCAATGGCAGCCTGATCACTCTGATACAGTGCGCCAAGAGCCGTCTGAACATCGGCACGGTGAGAAGCTTTCATCGCCATAAAGCCCTGTTCATTTGCGGGGACAACAAGTTGGATCTGTCGCGAAATACCCGCAAGGCGTTTGCCTTCTTCAAGCATCATGCGGAAACTGCCGCCGATTCCGTAAACAAAGATCGTCTGTTCTTCCGACATCATTTCCATAACGGATTTCAGAGTATTTTCCACATCCAGTTCATGATAGGAAAAATCAGCCGGTTCTGTATAAATTCCTGCAAGCGTGACAGCCTGGTTAATATGTAAGAATTCATCCGGGTTCAGTGATTTTAAATAGAATTTCAAAAGGTTCCTCTTTCTTTTTCTGTCTGTCAGAAACATTTGTTTCATTATAACAGTAACTTTCTTCAAACTCCGATTGTGGTGCTATGAAAACCGCAAATGAAAAAACGTCATCACGATCCGGTTCCTTCGTGATGGCAGATAATTTCTTAAAATGATTTTTCCGGACCAGTTCTAGTCCTTATCTTTTTTGGTTCTCTTAATACAGCCTCTATACTGCCTCTTTTAAAGCTGTTCTGTCGTAGCAAAGACATGACTTGGATGTCATGTCTCATTTACAGAGACCAGATTCGATCAGATTGTCCGCGGGCATTTTCTTTATTGTTTTTATTATTCCATGAGACGTCGTTCGAAGTTGCCGAGTTCGGCTTTACCGTTGCAGACAATGAAGAATGCCTGCGGATCGTAGGTTCTGACAATCTGTTTGACCGCTTTTACTTCGTAGCGGTTGATCACACAGAGCAGAATTTCCTTTTCATTATTGGTGTAGGCGCCATATCCGTGCCATGCGGTAATTCCGCGGTGCAGATCGTTAAGAATATGTTCTTTGACTTCTTTTTTCGAAGTTACAATCAGCGCATACATCACGATGTTCTGCAGATGGACTTTGTCCGATACAAAATAGGCAATGACCAGGAACAGAACGGAATAGAGCGCATTCGGCAGACCGAAGATAAATGCGGCTGCAAGTTCGACAAAGGCATTCACGATATAGGACAGTTTGCCGACCGAAAAGCCCGGTTTGGTGTAACTGAAATACATGCCGAGAATATCAAGACCGCCGGCACTTCCTGCAGACTGCAGACACAGACCGATGCCCACACCGCCGATGACCGCTCCGACGAGTACACAGGACAGTTCGTCATTGAGGATCGGTGTTTCCGGGACGGGCAGGAAGGATAACAGAACAGACTGAATAATCAGCGAAAGCAGTGTTTTGAACACGAAATTCTTACTCAGATGTTTCCAGGCGAGGATAAAAAGCGGGATATTAAACATCACGTTAATAGCACCGGATAAAGACGGACCGTTAACAAGAGTATAGGAAATAATCTGAGCGATACCGATCAGGCCGCCGCTGTTCAGTTTCCAGGGAACCGTAAAAAATGTTACGGCAACCGGAAACAGGATGCTTCCTACACACAGCAGCAGATACTGCCACAGCATGTGTTTCATTTTTTTATTCATGATCATGTGTCATTCCTCCTTGAATCACATGTGAATTCGGATTAAGACGTAAGCCTTTGGGCAGTTTGTTCGTAATCCGCGACTGCGAGCTTTTGCCAAAACCATACGGAACACCCTGATAACAGAGAGCACGGTACCCTTTGGGAGCCTGCAGATTTAACTGATTGCCGTGATAGAACGCATCCATATCTTTAAGGGTCGTTTCTGTTTTTGTTTTCGAATACAGCGCTGCCGTACGGGAGAGGTAGAAGGCATGAGCCGGTTCGAAGCGCTGCTTGACCAGTTCGCCGATCAGCACGCCTTCCCGAAGCATCCTTCCCTTTTTTAGTTTAAAAAACGGAACATTCATTCCATAGACGAGAACACTGTCCTTATTCTTCTCCATATGATAATAAGAAAAAGACTCTGCCAGCTGTTCATTAAGAAAATCCTGTACACAGGCAGGAAGCTTTTCTTCCTTGCACAAACTGAATGGGCGTTTCGTTTCATCTTCCCTATCTTTATCTTTTATTTTTTGAAATCGTGCCGCAAAATGGCCTTCTCCGCCATCCATCGGAAAAATCCGGCGGACTTTTGAAGCATCCATGCCGGGTGTTTCAATTCCGGGGCGTCCCCAGTCAGCATTGCAGTCCAGCTGTCTTGCATCCGGGAATGTTTCGAGCAGCCATGCCACGTTTTCTTCATTTTCTTCCCGGGCATATGTGCAGGTTGAATACACCAGAGTTCCGCCCGGTTTTAGTGCCTGCCATGCTTCTTTGAGAATTTCTTTCTGTCTTGCGGCGCAGAGCAGAACATTGTCATAGGACCACTGTGCCATTGCGGCTTCGTGTTTTTTCATCATGCCCTCACCGGAACATGGCGCATCCACCAGAATTTTATCAAAGGCTTCAGGAAGCTGCCCGCAGAGTGTGGATGAATCCATACTGGTGACCATGAAGTTTTCAGCACCCATCCGTTCCATATTGGAAAGCAGGATCTGAGCCCGTCTTGCATCAATTTCATTTGCCAGAAGAAATCCGGAATCGAGACGATCCAGAATCTGCGTACTCTTGGATCCCGGAGCCGCACATAAATCGAGAACGAAATCGTCCGGCCTCACATCGAGCAGTTCTACAGCTGATCCGGCAGAGGGTTCCTGCAGATAGAACAGTCCCTGAATATGCGCAAAGTGCAGCCCGTACTGGCCATGAATGTACCATGTATTACGCGCAAAGCGGGATGGTTCTTCAAGAAAAGGCAGTTCGTTTCGGGTGATGTTAAGGTCCTGTTTGCGGGGAGAGATGCGCAGTCCCTGAAACAGAGGCTGTTCAAGACTCTGAAAATACTCGTCATATTCATATGGAAGCAGTGCTTCCATACGTTGTTTAAATAATAAATCCATACTCAATTCTCGCTGTTCTTTCATGACTTATTACAGGCTGAAAAACCGGTCACCCGGCTTTGTTTCTTTCCAGCCATTCATCTGAACTATCATAGAATATTCGCGCCTGTTTTTCCTGAATGTCATTTCCTCACGTACAATTTTTTTATTTCACAGTTTTTTCCATCACTATTTTGATGTTTAAAACGGCACCGTGTCAAAATCATCGCCCGTTTTCTGAATAATACAGACAGGCTGTTTTTTAGACACCAGCCCTATCCGTTAGAGACATGAGGTTACTTACGGGCACACAGCTATTCCTTACGGTACGAATTCAGCTATTTCTTCGGGATGTCAATATCCCTTTCGAAGCCCGGATAAAAAGGATTTACTGTGCTTCTTACATGTAACCGCCTGACATCTTTTCCCCTATGGAGTCGGGAGATTTGCCCTTCTGTATGGACAGAAGATCCAGAACGCTTATTCACCGGG
>JBJEFF010000019.1:0-19785 GCA_051873775.1 Allobaculum sp.
TTATCGATCAGCTTGATTCATGGATGATCCCACACGATTTTCCATAGAGCCAAAATAAAGACAGAGACAGAAGCAGAAACGACACGATCCCATATTTTTACGGATGATTTGAGTCCTATGGTAAATTGTTCTATACTTTAAGAACATGAACATTGTTCATGTTTGGCAACTTATTTAGGAGGGAAATTATGCGGGCGATTTTTGAATCATGTTTTGATTTCTGTTATCTCATCTTTGTGATCACCATCGGTGTGATGATGATCGCAAAGAGTAAGGGAAACAAAGAATATACAATGTTCGGACTGATGGCGGTTGTTCTCGGCGCCGGTGATGCCTTCCATCTCGTTCCGCGCATGATGGCTCTGTTAACGACCGGGATGGAAAGCTACACAGCAGCACTTGGCTTCGGTAAACTGGTGACTTCCATCACCATGACGTTATTCTATGTTCTGCTTTACTACATTTGGCGGATTCATACAGGAACGAAAGAGCAGAAAGGTCTGACCCGGGTGATCTGGATTCTTGCTGCAGCGCGAATTGTTCTGTGTCTGTTCCCGCAAAATGAATGGTTTTCTGCGAATGAACCGTTATCGTGGGGAATTTTGCGCAATATCCCGTTTGCGCTGATCGGTCTGATCATTATTATCCTTTTCTACAAGAGCGATGGTCATGATCCGAAATCCCGCTTTCACTGGTTATGGCTGGCGGTTGTGTTGAGTTTTGGTTTCTACATTCCGGTTGTCCTCTTTGCGCAGAGTATGCCGGCAATTGGCATGCTGATGATCCCGAAGACTTGCGCCTATGTATGGGTGGTCGTAATGGGGTGGAATGCGATGAAAGATACACTCAAAGAGCAGGAGAAACAATAAGTGGTATCAGCTTTTTAACGGACCGGATTTCAAATCCAGAATTTCCGAATGTTTGAGCACCATATTATCCAGATTCAGAATTTAAATAGCGGAAAATTCCGCCATCACCTCAAAAAACATCAAATTGGCGGATCTTATCCTTCCGGCTTCAACTTACTTTCCTTGAAAGTAAGTTGAAGCATTTTTTTCGGCAGAAAGTCCAATCGCTAAAAATGTCAGACTAAAATGCAGAAATTAGTCGGTAAAGGTCAATTTCTGCATGAATTCAAGAGAGTTCAAGACCATGTCGATATTCGGATATGGATCGGAAAGGCGCTCTCCTGGAGACTTTTGCTTAATCATAGTCCCCGCCTTCAACACCAAGATACTCTTCTAATGTTAATCCTGATCGTGCAATATCCGCTGATGGAGCACCGACATAGCGAAGGTGCCAGGGTTCAGCGACGTAACCGGTAATGGCTTCTTTTCCGGATCGATAGCGGACAATAAAACCAAATTCATGGGCATGATCCAGCAGCCATTGCGATTCTTTGGCACCAGTAACAAGTTCGCCGTTTGTATGGAGAAGATCAAAGGCAAGGCCGGATTCGTGCTCGGAGTATCCGGGTCTTGCGGAGAATGTATCCGCTTGTGCCTGGCCATACAAGGCGCAATAGTTGTGATACAGCCGGCTCTGGTCATCATAACTTCTAAATCCTGAATAAGAATTGGAGATGTTCAATCTCTGGCTTTGCATCGTTGCAATTAATTCCATTAATGCCGCGTGAGCTTCCGGATTTTCGCCAGTTTCCATATAGCGGCTGATCGGATTCTTTTTATTGATGACCGTTAAATAGGTTCCTTGTGGATTTGTGTTCGAATCTGATCCGGCTGTTCCCGGCTTAATCGCATACCAGGCAATTCCTTCATCTTTCCATCCCGCAGAAACCAAAGCGGAATGTTCATCGAAACTCGTTGTGTAATGATGACTGCCGGTTTTGGCATTCGGGTTGTACTCGCGGTACAGAGCAACAGTTTTGGCATCATCGGAATACCAGCCGATCCCTTCGTCATCCCATCCAAGCTGAATCAGTGTCGTTCTTTCTAAAGGATCAAGGGTGTAATGATGGTCACCGGCATTTGAATTATACAGCCGGTATACAGGAGTATTGGAGCGTCCGGGCGCTACCCAGCCGGTGCCTTCGTCTTTCCACCCGGCATGAATGAGCGAATTTCTTTCTTCTGTACGGGAAGTATAGAAGTGTTCGCCGGAACTTCGATTGTAAAGCCGATACAGATCGAGTGATTCTTCTAAAGCAGGTTGTGAATTTGAACTCTCGAGCAGTGGTTGTCGGGCAGACGCTGTAGATAGATTTGAAAAGAAACAAGCGAATGTGGTTATGCTCAAAGCCGCTTTTGTTTTGAAGGTCATTTCGTCACCTCTTTCAGGTTGTTGTGGGTTGTTAATTTCATTATGAGTGACGCAATGCTGAGGAACAATGCCGTAAGGCAAAAAAGACGCCGCAAGCGGCGTCTGAAAAACAAAATGAGAAAGGGAAAAAGTTGTGAATCAGTTTGTCTCAGCAGCGTCTTCCGTTACTTCTTCGTTTTCTTCTACTTCATCCAGTTCGAAAGCGGACTGGACAAAGTGCGGATCGGCCTGATCGTCCAGAACGCGAAGCTGCAGACTTTCCATTTCGCGAATGGATTTTCGATAAAACCTCCATTTCATTTGGGCGATTTTAACGGACTCAAAGTCAAGACTAAAAATAGATGTAGAAATTGGACGCGACGAAGGACTGAAAAGATTTTGAACGGAATTCTGCTTCCTTTTGTGCTTGTTTTACAGAGTTGGGCAGAAGGAAATGATTCTGAAAACAGATGTGGATAGAACGGTAGTGATCATGGGGGCAAGTCGGTGAATGACGGGATAAAAGGATAAGATCAATTCTTCGAATCGGTTTGAATCTTATTGAAGATGAATGAAAATCAGGCAGTTTTATAGGATCTGGACGCTGACTTTTTGCATGGATAGGAAACGATTTTGTTTATAGAAAGAAAACAGATTTGTTCGTATGATTGAAATAGACCGGAATTCCGGAATTTATTAAAACATCTTCCAAGTTTTCGTAAATTCATTTTTTGCCGTTTAAAAGGGCGAAACGTGGTAAGGAAACCACTCATGGCTCTTTCTATACTAGAACCATCGAAGGAGGAAAAACTTGATTATGAATTTAGAAAAATTCACGAGTGTTATCGAGGAAAAAATCGTTCCGGCGACGGATAAGCTGACGAATAACCGTTACGTGAAAGTCCTCATGGATGCCTTCATGGCATCAGTGCACTGACGATCGGTGCAAGCTTCTTTACATTGGCCAGATCGCTGCCGCTGGGTGACTGGTATACCAATTTTCTGCAGTCTACGGGATTATACGAAATTCTCAACTTCCCGATTCTGATTACCAGCGAACTGATTTCTCTGTATCTGATCATTGCGATCGGCTACTTCCTGGCAAAGTCCTTTAACAAAAAACCGATCAACGGCGCTTTGATCGCATTAGGTAGTTTCCTGATGGTGACTCCGTTTGAAACCATCGCAACGTTGATGGACGAAGCGGGAAATGAAGTAACCGGAATCGTATCCAACGTTCTGAGCATTTCTTCATTCGGCGCTACCGGCATCTTCCTTGCCATGATCGTCGGAATTCTTTCGGTACGCGTATATGTCTGGTTTGACGACAAAGGATTCAAACTGAAAATGCCGGCTTCTGTTCCGGAAAACGTCACAAACATGTTTGAAACGATGATTCCGGCTTCTATGGTCTTCATTCTGTTCATGATTGTCCGTGTTGCCTGCACGTACACATCTTTCGGTACTGCACAGAACCTGATTTACGGTTTATTACAGGCGCCATTAACGAACATCGGTGGCGGTTACTGGGGCGCATTCCTCTATCTGTTCCTGGGACTGATCTTCTGGTTATTCGGTATCCATGGTTCCATGATGATGTATGTGGCGATGGGTTCCATTGCCAATGCAATGTGGGCGGAAAACATTACCGCTTTCGCAAGTGGTCTGCCTGCACCACATCCGGAATGGTTATACATGTACTTCGTGAACATGGGTGGTTCCGGTGCTACATTCGGTTTAGTTCTGCTGATGTTATTTCTGGCTAAATCTGAACACTTAAAAGTATTAGGCCGCGTTGCTTTACCAACTTCAATCTTCAATATCAACGAACCGCTGCTGTTCGGTATTCCATTAGTTCTGAATGCGACACTCGCAATTCCGTTCCTGTTAGCACCAGCCACAAACTTCTTCCTGACTTCTGCAGTGAATAAGATGGGCTTATGCGATGAAGCTTGCCCAGTCCGTCTTTGCGTTATGCACGCTCAAAAAGCCGGTGCAGTGGAGCGTCCATAAAGTGAAACATATCTTCCTGGTTTGCTTCACGAAAAAAGATCTGGCGTTAAGCCACGATTTTAACGAACTGCTGATTTCTAAAATCATGGATCCGCTCAAGAACACGAGCCTGTCAACCTTGAAGCGACCTGAACAACTGACCGAATGGTTAATGGAGGAAGACTAACATGAAAAAAATCGTACTGTTATGCAATCAGGGAATGTCCACAAGTGCACTGGCTGCCAAAATGCGTGAAGTTGCCGAACGTAACAACCTGGATTATCAGATCAACGCTTACTCTGTAGAAGAAGCTGAAACAACAGCTGCCGATGCAGATGTTATCCTGCTCGGGCTTCAGATCCGCTACAAGAAAAACGAAGTGAAAAAATTATTCCCGGCTAAACCGGTGGATGTCATCGACATGGCGACTTACGGCATGCTTGACGGTAAAAAAGTACTGATTATGGCTAGAAAGATGATGGCTTAACCATGGAAAACCTCGAAATGATCAGCTGCCAGCTGATTGCTGCCAGCGGAACCGCAAAAAGCTGCTATATCGAAGCGGTCGAAGCCGCAAAACGCGGTGACTTTGACGAAGCGGAGAATCTGATGAAGGATGGCAAGGAAGCCTATTTGATGGGCCATTCCAACCACGCGAAACTGATTCAGATGTCCGCTCAGGAAGATTTCCAGATTCCTTTGCTGCTGATGCATGCCGAAGACCAGATGATGAACTGCGAAACGATGCAGCAGGTTGCCGAACAGAATATCTACCTGCTCCAGCAGAACGCCATGCTGACCCGGGCACTGGAGAAACTCCATGCCCTTTCCTGAAGATTTCCTGTGGGGCGGCGCAGTAGCGGCGAACCAGTCGGAAGGTGGATTTAAAGAAGGCGGTGCCGGTGAATCGGTCAGTGACCATTTGACCGGTGGAAACCGGACAACACCCCGGATGTTCACACCTGAAATTCAACAGAACCGTTACTATCCGACTCATGCTGCGATTGATGAGTATCGCCACTTTGATGAAGATATCGCTCTGTTTGCTGAAATGGGATTCAAGGTGTTCCGCTTAAGCATCAACTGGGCACGCCTTTTCCCGAACGGTGATGACGAAAAACCGAACCCGGAAGGTGTTGAATACTATCGTCACGTATTCACGAAGCTTAAAGAAGCCGGAATCGAACCGTTAGTAACGATCAGCCACTACGAAATGCCGATTGAACTTGCCCGCAAGAACGGTGGCTGGAAAAACCGCAGCCTGATCGATTTCTATCTGAACCTCTGTCAAATACTCTTTACCGAATACAAAGATCTCGTTCATTACTGGCTGACGTTCAACGAAATCAACGTGCTCGCTAACGGCTACGGCGATATCATGACCGCCGGAATCCTGCCGCAGGAGGAAACGATGCTCTTCAAGCCGAGCGCAACAATGCATGAACGCTTTCAGGCACTTCATAATCAGTTCGTTGCTTCTGCTAAAGCCGTAAAACTTGCGCACGAAATCAATCCGGAGAACAAAGTCGGATGCATGATTGCCGCAACGGTCTGTTACCCGAGAACCTGTCATCCGCAGGATATTCTCGGCGCTCGGGAAAAAATGAACTTCGCAAACTTCTACTGTGGTGATGTTCAGGTACGCGGTGCTTATTCAAACGCAGCACTCCGTTTCCAGAAGGAAAACGGAATCGAACTCGACTTCACGGAAGAAGACCGTCAGGTTCTTAAAGAAGGAACGGTTGATTTCTACTCCTTCTCCTACTACATGTCTTCCTGCTACTCCCATGATCCCAATCAGTTAAAGAGTGAAGGAAATATGTCTGATGGCACCAGCAATCCTTATCTGGAAACTTCAGACTGGGGCTGGCAGATCGATCCGGACGGACTTCGTTACTATCTCACGAAGTCTATAACCGCTATGGCATTCCGCTTATGGTTGTTGAAAACGGACTTGGCGCATTCGACAAACTGGAAGACGGAACCGTTCACGACAGCTACCGTATCGATTACTTCAAATCCCACATTCGGGCAATGGAACAGGCAATCGAGGATGGTGTGGAACTGATGGGGTACACACCATGGGGATGCATTGACCTGGTTTCGTTAAGTACCGGTGAAATGGCTAAACGCTACGGCTTCATCTACGTTGACCGCAATAATGATGGCAGTGGAAGCCTGAAACGTATTAAAAAAGACTCCTTTGATTTCTATAAAGAAATCGTCGAAAATAACGGATTAGCTGAATAAACACATTAATAGACAATACGAAAACGCAAGAGGTGAAAAATTTTGACCCCTTGCGTTTTTTTCAGGTTAAAGAGAGGAAGAATGAGAAAGAAAAACAGAGAAACTCACTTACGCTAGTACGGGCGGTAAAGACTGTAGCCGTCACGGAAGTAGAAAAGTTCCAGTTCATAGAGAGACCGCCAGGTTCCTTTGCCGTAGCGTGTCTGAACGACTGTTCCGTCGGGGGAAATCAGCCCCGGCGCAGTTGCCTGAGTGAGTTCAAGACCGACAATTGTGCCGGCTTCATTGCGTTTGATATCGGTAATTAAAACCACGTGCTTATGAGGATTATCGAGACAGTCGCCAATCTCGGCATCGGCATAGGAAGTTGTACTGATCAGTTCCGCAAACTCGGGGATGGTCCAGGTTGTCTGACGGGAAGGCAGGTTCCAGCAGTAGCTGACAAAAGCGGAACAGTCTGTGGAATAGTAAGGAGCAACTCCCATAGCCTGTGCATTATGCGTATACATCAGACTATTCGGATCATCCACGGCGGTGCAGAATTCATCGAGTGTGGCATCAAATCCGACATAGGCGGCATCGGTAGGCTGACCATAGGGGATTCCCTGATAAGTCTTGCCAGCTTTATAGGTATAGCTGTCTTTCCAGCCGGTCAGATCATAAAGAGGTGTCCACGATACAGAAGCTAGTTCATCCGCCCGGCTCACAATGAACTGGGCTTTTTCACTCTGATCGAAATGTTCGGTGCTAGAACTTTTATAAACCAGTGGCGGTGTCCATAGCCATGCGGCAAACAGAACACAGATTAGTCCTACGAGAATTAGGAAAAACTTCAGGAAAAGATGACGCTTTTTACGAGGACGCTGCCGATTCTGTTTCATGATCCCTACCTCCTGAGTACGAACTGGTGGTTATTTGTTTCATTTTATCAGCTCTGGCTCGACGATAACTTACATTTTCGGAATCTGAATTTTATGCGTTAAAAAAGAAGAAAAGAAAAAAGGAGATAGCCGGGATATCCCCTGACTGTCTCCGATGGGCCGATTCAGCGCAATTCTAATTTCAGACTACTGATTTCTGAATTGTTATTTCACTGTGATCATCACGCGTGCGTAATGAACGAGGTTGAAGTCACCGTCATCACAGACTTCGCCGATTATATGGATCGTATCGCCGGATTTCGCATCTTTCAGAATAGTGAAGCTCATTTTCATCTTCGATTTCAATTTTCTCGATGATTTCGCCATCCGCTGGTTAATTAAACTTATTTCCGGTTGCTCTTGTTAATTGAGACAACTCATCCATCTGCGTCTAGTGTAAATGACAAGGCACATAATGTAGCGCAGTACTTCTTCCTGAGACAGAAGCAGATAGATCCAGACGATCTGATCACCGAAAATATGCAGGCCGAGAAATGCGAGCGGAACACCGGCGAGCCATGTACCGATTAAATCGACCGCAAACAGTACTCCGGTATGTCCTCCGGAACGGAGAATGCCGCCACCAAGAACCATGTTCTGCACTTTGACAAGACTCATCAGACCGAATGCCCATAACAGATGAATACAGATGGTCTGTACTTCCACCTCGACATTGTAGATGCGTACGTAAAGCGGCGCACATAACGCGAGTATGCCAAACAAAAGCAGTGAACCGATAAAAGACATTTTCGTCAGTTTTTTGGAATGAACCATAGCTGACTGAGAATCATTCTGTCCGAGATCCTTACCGATCAGAATTCCGGCTGCCTGCGAGAAGCCCATTAATAATCCCATGTACAGACTCTGTATGGGCAGCGTCATTGTCATTGCAGCACTGGAGGCAAGGCTGGTATGACCGTAAACCATGGTGTAGACATTCTCGCCGACGCTCCAGAAAAAATCAGCCAGAACAAGAGGCAGGACGACTTTAGCAAGTGTTCTAAGCTGCAGGCTAGCCTGCTCTTTCTGACTCAGCCAGGGCAGATACGTTTTACAGAAATATGCGATGATCGCAGAACTGAGTGCTGTGGACAGAACCGTCGCAATGGCAGCACCAATCACCGACCAGTTAAAACCAAATATAAATAATGCGTTGAGCAGGGTATTGGCTACGATCCCGATCGCACTCGCATAGAAAGGTTCCTTCGCATGCTGGTAACAGCGAAGCAGAACGGAATTGAGTGCAGTATAGGCATGAAACGGAATCGCCCAGATCGCAATGCGTAAATAGGACATCGCCTGTGCGGCAACATCGTTCGTATATAAATTCATGACCGGCAGCACACTGGAAAGAATGCCGACAATGATCGCAATGATCAAAGTCCATTTCATGACGACCTGGGTCAGAGCCGCACTGTCTTTTGTCGCATTTCTTCCGGCATACTGCGCAACGAAGATGCCCACACCGGCAGCGGCAGCGCCGATAATTGTCTGGTAAATTGAGATATATTTATTCGCAAAGCCGGCAGCCGCGATCATCGACATGCCAAGCTGACCGATCATCACCTGGTCAATGACGCCAAATGAATTCTGGACGAATGACTGTAAAGCTGACGGAATCGCAATTGCCCAGACTTGCTGGTTAAAAGTCTTTTCCATGTACAGTGCTCTCTCTTTCAATCAGAAACGGGCTGGAGACGATTCCTTGCGCTCCGTCTGTGATCCCATTTAAGGCGACTATCGCCTGTTCATCAAAATTCTGACGGACGGTAGTCAGGGAAGGAATGGAGAATTCTCCGGCACTGATCCCGTCAAACCCGCAGACTAGACAGTCTTCAGGAACACGAATGTGCCGGGTGTTCAGATAGCGTATGAGTTCAAGCGCAAGCAGGTCGCTGACACAGAAAATTGCTTCGGCGTGATGGAAATCCTGAGTGCTGTAGAATTCAAGACGCTCTTCCTTAGAAGCGGGCAGCGTGAGTTCAGTCGTTTCAAGACCAGAAGCTTTCAGTCCGAGTACCCGGTCAAGGTCTGGCGATTCGATCGCATTGACCAGACAGAGCACCCTTTTACATCCCTGCTTTTTTAGATGCTCGCCAAGCATTCTGCCGCCTTCAAAATCATTATTGGATACGCAGGCAAACCCTTCGCTCTTCCCGTTGTAGATGACCAACGGAATATGAAGTTGGGCAGAAAGGGAAGAGTAGTCCGCCTGGCAGAAGCCAGAAAGAATCAGCCCCTTCATATTCCATGTGCTCGCAAATTCGACAATCTCCTGCCAGTCCGTCGCTGAACGCGAGACAATATCGAGATCATGCGCATTGGCTTGCTGAATTAAAGCAGAAAGTGTCTGTGAGATATACGGATCCTCAAACGGTTTCCCTTCGTAGATCGGATGATCGTTAACCACAAATCCGACAAGCGAACGGGGATTGCGCGCCATCAGCACCTCGGCACGGTGCGGCAGATACCCGCTCTCTTCTATAGCTTTGAGAACGCGGGCTTCCGTTGCCGGTGATATTTTATTTTTCTTGCCATTGAGAACATTCGAAACTGTCGCAACCGACAGACCGAGCTGTTCTGCAATGTCACGGATACGAATTTTTTCCATGTCCTCATTATAAAAACGAGTTGGAAAATGCCCAAAAGTTAAATTGTTAACCATCTGGGAAATTGAACTTCTGTATGAAATTAAGAATGTGAAACGAAAAAGACATTCATTTTCGTTCGGAAAACGTGATTACCGAAATCCTGTTTTTTTGTGAGGAAAGTCACTTGAAAATAGCAGTCGGAATCCGTATAAGTAAATCGAATCTTTTTATTCTCCGGTGACTTCGCCTCTTTCTGAAACCAAAACAGAGGCAGAAGACAACCGCACGAATCAGAATTTCTAAGTAAGACGCATACTGAAAAAAGGGAGAGAAATCTCCTTAATATAGAACGAAAAAGAAAGGGAACAGACAATGAAAGAACAGGATCTGAAATTAATCCTGGCAGACATCGACGGAACACTCGTCGAAGATGCCACCCGCACCATGCTGCCATTTACACGCGAAGTGCTGAATCACCTGCACAGTAAAGGGGTTATGTTCGGTATCGCATCCGGACGTCCGACTGATGAACTCTCGGCAGTTTTTAAAGAATACGGAATGGATTTCCAAGCTGACTTTATTATCGGAATGAACGGCGGGGAGGTTGAAGATTATCTCTCACACGAAAAGACATCCTGTTATCCGCTGACACCGGAAGATATCAAGTTTTCTATCGAAATGATGAAAGACTACACGGAAGTCAACCCGGTAATCTACCGCAATCACATGCTCGTATGCCGCTTCTATGATGACATGATTAAAATGTCTGAAATCCATGCCAATAAAACCCACAAGATCGTGGAAAACGATGCGGAATACTGGCAGAGCAAAACCGGCAAAATCATGTTGCGTACGCAGACACCGGAAGAATGCCTTGAAATCGAGGAATTCGCAAAAGCACGCATTCCGGATCATCTTGCGGCATTTAAAACACAGCCGACATTACTGGAAATCCAGAATAAGAGCGTCAATAAAGGCGTTGCCTTACATCAGGTTGCCGAAGCTCACAGCATTCCGGTTGAATCGATCATCGCATTCGGCGATGCTTCCAATGACAACGAAATGTTACGTGAAGCAGGTCTTGGCGTGTGCATGATTAACGGACTTCCGGATACAAAGGCATCTGCAGATGTGATCTCCGATTATGATTGCGATGCCGATGGCATGGTCCGTTATCTCTATGATCATTTCCGCGGTCTGTTTAACGATTTCAAATCTGAACACTTAGATGAAAATGGCGAATATAAACCTTACCGATAGACTTTATATTTAACGATTACAGCGCACCTGCGTTAAAATAAGTGACGAATGAAAGAAAGAGGAACTGGGAAATGAAGTCAGATTACCATTTACATTCTCATTTCAGCAATGATTCTTCCTATCCGATGGAAGACGTCATTTTAGATGCCATCGCGATGGGGCTCGATGAAATCTGTTTTACCGATCACGTCGATTACGGCGTTAAATTTGATGTAACACCGGAAACGGAAAAAGACATTCCCCGCAGCGTCCGCAATGTGGACTATGCGCATTACTTTCCGGAAATTGCACGCCTGAAAGAAAAATACAAAGACCAGATCACGATTAAAGCCGGTCTCGAATTCGGTGTTCAGACGCACACGATGCAGATTTATCACGATCTGAAAGAGAAATGGCCGCTTGATTTTACGCT
Source organism: Allobaculum sp. (assembly GCA_051873775.1). Lineage (GTDB taxonomy): Bacteria > Bacillota_I > Bacilli_A > Erysipelotrichales > Erysipelotrichaceae > Allobaculum. The sequence continues at coordinate 11,686 of JBJEFF010000019.1, forward strand.
GCTTTCCATTCATGAAATCAATGACCAGGAGTTCTTCCTCTATCACTATCAGGAAGGCAAGACGCAGCAGGAATATAACGAAGGTTACTACCGTGAAATGCTCAAACTGGTACAGAACTTTCAGGACTACTGTGTTCTCGCTCATATGGACCTGATCGTCCGTTATGACCCGGAAGGCGTTTATCCCTTTGAAAAAGTTAAACCTCTGATCACGGAAATCCTCAAAACCGTCATTGCCCACGGAAAAGGGATTGAAATCAATACTTCGAGTACCCGCTATGGTCTGAATGATACTACGCCTTCAAGAGATATCCTCAAACTGTATCATGATTTAGGCGGAACCATTATCACGATCGGCAGCGATTCGCACCGCCGCGGTGATTTAGGATACGGAATTGATGAAGCCAAACAGATTCTGAAAGAAATCGGCTTTACGCAGTTTTGCACTTACGAAAACTTCCAGCCAATCTTCCACTCTCTCGATGACTAACAAGTCCACCTCATATCGCAGAGATTCCACACCATTATGATCATCACACTGAAAAAAACCGATGCCCGGAAAAATCCGGCACCGGTTTTTTCTCTGATTAGGTAATGCGCTTTCGTAATTCTTTTACTAAAATAGTAATACCAATGCGAATGAATTTACTGATGTTTACTTTGTCGGGAATCCGTTCGGATTTACAGAAAAAGATCGCATGATATTCTGCGATCTAGAAAGAGGAATTATGTATATCGCAAATCCAGACCGCTACAAGAAAATGAAATATCGCCGCTGCGGTAAATCCGGCTTACTGCTACCGGAAGTCTCCCTTGGTTTATGGCAGAACTTCGGGGATACAGGCAACTACGAAAACATGAAGAAAATCATTCTGACTGCTTTTGACAACGGAATTACTCACTTTGACCTGGCGAATAACTACGGACCATCCAATGGTGCTGCAGAAAAGAATTTCGGACGGATCTTAAAAGAAGAACTGATGCCGTATCGTGACGAATTAATCATTACCACGAAAGCCGGCTTTGACATGTGGGAAGGCCCTTACGGAGACTTCGGATCACGTAAATACCTGCTTGCAAGCCTCGATCAGTCTTTAGAGCGTATGGGCTTAGATTACGTGGATATCTTCTATCATCACCGCATGGATCCGGATACTCCGCTTGAAGAAACAATGGGCGCTTTAGCGCAGGCAGTCCATAGCGGTAAAGCCATCTATGCCGGCTTATCCAACTACGACGGACCGACGCTTGAAAAAGCATGTGAGATCCTTACCCGTATGGATGTACCGTTCGTCATCAACCAGAACCGCTATAACATGATCGACCGTACAATCGAAAATAACGGTCTGCAGGATATGACCAACAAGCTCGGTAAAGGTCTCATCACCTTCTCTCCTCTCGAAAAAGGAATTCTGACTGACCGTTACTTCAACGGTATTCCGGCAGACAGCCGCGTCCGTACCGATACCCGTTTTTTGAAAGAATCGGAACTGGCACCGGAAAAAATTGAAGAACTGAAGAAACTCGATGCGATCGCAAAAGCACGCGGCGAAGATCTGTCCGTTATGGCATTACGCTGGATCCTCGATAAACCGGGCACAACAAGTGTTCTGATCGGCTGCAGTAAGCCGGAACAGCTGCTCAAAAACCTGCGCGTTCTCGATTCCGAACCAATCAGTGATGAAGATATGGCTAAGATTGATGAAATCACAGACCGTATCCGCAAAATGTAGGAATCATTTCTAAAAACTCTATATAACGAACAACGCCCTGTCTGATGACAGGGCGTTCATTGTTTTCAGATAGAAACTAATTGTAGTCTCCGCCTTCAACACCGAGATATTCTTCAAGCGTTAATCCGGAAGAGGCAATGTCCGGGGCTACAGAGCCGACATAGCGGATATGCCAGGGCTCCGGCATGTATCCGGTAATCGATTCTTTACCTTCCTGATAGCGGACGATAAATCCGTATTCATGGGCATGATCGAGCAGCCACTGTGCTTCCGGCTGACTGGTGACGAGCTGACCGTAATTATCGATCAGGTCAAACGCAAGACCGGATTCGTGTTCGGAATAGCCGGGACGGGCTGAGAATGTGTCAGCTTCGGCTTGACCGTAGCTGGCGCAGTAGTTGTTATAGAGATTGGACTGGTATTCATACGTACGGAAACCGGAATAGGAATTCGAGATATTTAGTCCCTGATTCTGCATTGCCGCTATTAAAGTCATTAAAGCTTCGTGGGCAACCGGATTTTCTCCGACTTCCTGTTCGGCTGAAATTGGGTGTTTCTTATTGACGATCATTAAGTAGGCATCATCAGGAGTCGGTGCCTGAGCTGCGGCTACTGCCTGGGCATTGGGATCAACGCTTTCCGCAATCGGTGGATTGGCGGCACTTTCTGCCTGTGCAGTGGGTTCTTCATCAGACTGGGACGAACTGACTTCGTCGTTTTCTTTCTCCATCTGGAAAGACGAATCCTCGCTTGTGGATGATTCGGAAGAAGATGAGGAGTCATCTCTCTTACCTGAGCAGCCGGCAAGAACAAGGGCTGAACAGAAGAGGGCGGTAAATAGGCGGTTGAATTTCATAATGTACCTCCTGACAATACGGATGTTTTCTGTCTGTATTATAGAACGGATTGGCAGAACATCGGAAAACAGATTCATTAGAAAATAACAGAATCATCAGGAATTACGATTCATTGGAGAAAACAAATTGTCCGTAAGATCACAGAATTCACGACCAGGGGAAAGGAATTTTTCTGCAGATTCGGAAAAGTAATACAAAAATGAGCAGTTCGCCCGATTCGGACTGATGACAGCTCATTTTTATATGGAGAAGAAAGATAGTTTAAGAATTTTTTTCGCCCTCAAGCAGGCGGTATGTGACCATTGTAGGTCTGTCTGTCCATGGATCGTTTTGAATGAGGGCATTGAGATGGAAAACATCTTTGAGCATCCTGGTCGTGAAGATTTCTTCCACGTTTCCTTCGCCGTAAATTTTGCCGTCTTTCATTGTGATCAGGTAATCGGAAAAACGGGCGGCAAGGTTTAAATCATGGATGACAAGCACGATGGTTTTATGTTCCGTTTCGTTAAGTGTTTTAAGCAGCTCGAGAATTTCGAGCTGATGCGCCATATCGAGATAAGTGGTCGGTTCGTCAAGCAGAATCAGCGGAGTATCCTGAGCTAGTGCCATCGCAATCCATGCCCGCTGGCGCTGACCTCCGGAGAGCTGATCGACGCTTTGATCGGCAAGGTTTTCGACCCGGGTTTCTTTCATTGCCCAGTCAATCATCTCCCGGTCCTTTTGAGTGAGTGAGGATAAGCCGCTCTGGTAAGGATACCGCCCGAAACCGATGAGTTCACGCACACTGAGTCCGGCGGGTGCCTGCGGCCCCTGCGGAAGCAGAGCCATCTTTCTGGCAATCTGTTTTGTGGATAGGCGGCTCATGTCTTCGCCGTTAATCAGAATCGTTCCGCCCTGTAAAGGAATGATTCTTGCCAGCCCTTTTAACAGGGTGGATTTCCCGCAGCCGTTCGGTCCGATAATGCTTGTGATTCTGCCTGTGGGAATGCGCACGTTCATTTCAGGAATGACGGTTTTCTGGGAATAGCCGATTCTTAGCTGACGGCCTTCAAGCGCAAACTGTTCCGTGGTCTGTTTTTCAGTGTTCTTGTTGTCCATATCATCACTCCTTAATCAGTAAATACAGAAAGTACGGACTGCCAATGATCGCACTCATCAGTCCGATTGGCATTTCATACGGCAGAAAGCAGGTTCTCGCAATAATGTCTGCATAGACGAGAATCACACCGCCGACCAGGATGGTACTTGGCAGAAGGAAGCGGTAGTTTGCGCCGACAAGTCTGCGGGTCAGATGCGGCGCAATTAAACCGATAAAACTCAGTCCGCCGCCGATGCTGCAGCATAGAGCGCTTAGTCCGATGGCACAGAAAATGAGGATCTTCGATTCCTTACGGGTTTCAATACCGATGCCTGTTGCAATTTCATGACCGAGCATCAGCCCGTTTAACGTGCGGTAACGGTAAAAAACAAAACTGCCGATCATCAGAATACCTGAAGCAAGAATCAGCAGATTCGGCCATTCTGCACCCCAAATATTGCCGGCAATCCAGTTCTGTACAAACGAATACTGTGAATCCGGCATTTTCAGCATCACGATGGTGGTCAGCGCATTGAGTGCTAAAGAGATCGCAACACCCATCATGAGCAGACCTTTCGGGGCAAGATGACCATTTACGAATGCCAGGCGGTATTCGATGGTAAAGACGAGAATCGATCCGCTAAAGGCAAGTACGGGCATTACGAGTGAATAATTCAAGGCTGCACCCTGAAAAAGAACGATAAAGAGCGCAATCGCAAGTCCGGCTCCGGCATTAATGCCAAGAAGTCCCGGATCAGACATGTCATTGCGGGTTACACCTTGCAGAATCGTCCCGGATAATGCCAGACCGATTCCGACCAGCACACTTGCGAGAACTCTTGGCATGCGCAGCTGCCATAAAATCGGATTTCCGGTAAACAGTTCACCAAGAGGGATTTGGGCATAGCCGGCATTCAGATCAAGCAGGATTCCTGCACCAAGCAGAATGAGCAGAATCCAGGGAACATACCGGCGTCTTTTTTCCTGTCTAGTCATTGAATCCCCCTTTCTTTTTCGCAATGTAGATAAACATCGGAACACCGACTAACGCAAATAGAAAACCGATCGGTGTTTCGCCCGGCGCATTGATTGTTCTTGCGGCTAAATCTGCCGCAACCATGAAGATCGCACCGGCAACCATGGAACAGGGAATGATCACTTCATAGCGTTTCGATACAAAACTGCCCACGATATGAGGGACAAGCAGACCGACAAAGCCGATCGGTCCGGCTAAGGCTACACTCGTGCCGGCAAGAAGCAGAACGACAAGCAGGCAGAGCAGTTTGGTGCGGGTGAGATTCAGTCCGAGCGCCTGAGCTGTTTCATCTCCTAAAGAAAGCAGAGATACCTGACGGGAGAGAAGCAGAGCCCCGATCAGTGCAATGATGAATACCGGGATGGCAACATACAGCTGATTCATACGGATTGCGGCAGTCGAGCCGGCACTCCAGAACGTCAGATTCTGGCCGGTCCGGGTCATGATGGAAAGTCCCTGTGTGATGGCGCTCAGAAACATACTGATCGCTAAGCCCGCAAGGACGAGGCGGGAGGTATCCGGTTTGCGGCGCTTCATCTGCAGAAAGCCGAAGACAAACAGTGCTGCAAAACTTGCGCCGAGAAAGGAGATCAGAATCGTCAGACCAAACGGAATGCCGGGCAGAAAAGCCAGACAGAGCGCAAGTCCTAAAGCTGCTCCGGCATTGATCCCGAGAATTCCGGAATCGGCTAAAGGGTTACGGGTCATGCCCTGCATGATCGCCCCCGCACATGCGAGGCTTGCCCCGATGAACAGGTCACCGATGGTACGCGGCAGACGCAGTTCAAGAACCGCAATATGGGCAGGATTGTTCCAGTCCCCGTTGAATAAGGATTGCAGGACGGTCTGCCATGAAATATCCGTACTGCCCCGGAAAACAGAAAGAATCGCAATGCCAAGCATTGCGATTAATCCGACCACAAGAAAAACGACAGTTCTTTTTGTGTCCTTCGTCATTTATTTCTCCTCGAACAGTTCAAAAAATTCAATGAACGCATCCACCTGCTTATCGAGTGTAATCGGGTCGCGGTGCATGAATGCGACTTGTTCATAAGGCATCGTCTGGTTATTCTGAACGGCTGGTAATGATTTCCACATTGCAGAGGAAGTTACAAATTCCGGATCTGTGCCATCGAGAACACCATAGAGAATGAAATCACCCGCATATTCCGGGACAGCTTCGAGGGAAATCACTTCATAAGCTTCATCGCCATCTACCATCTTTTCCTGAATCGGAGCCGGAGCTTTTAAATCCCACATGTCATAGAGAATAGTTCCGCCGCGTGCGAAGTGTGAACCCATCGTATAAATCTGCTGAGGCCAGATTTCGAGAATCGAAACCGTCTGATCGCCGACAATATTCTGAATTTCATCTTTGCTGGCCATGACTTTTTCGTTGAATGCGGCAATGTATTCTTTAGCGGTATCCGTTCTGTCCACTAAATCGGCAATGTAGAGGAACGTTTCCTCATCTGTGCGCTTGCCGTCTTCGATATAGACAGTTGGCGCAATTTTGGAATAGCGTTCATAGTCGGCATCGGTAATCGTTACGATTAAATCCGGTTTAGCGGCCATGATCTGTTCATAGGATGTTTCGGCAGAGGTGATATTCATCGGTTCAATGCCTTCTGTTAATCCGTCAAGATACGGGTTGTTTAATGCATAAGGAGAAGCGATGATCGGTTTGATATCCACGGCAAGAAATTCACCGAGATAGTAATCGGAAACAATTTTGGTCGGATGGGCAGGGATCTCGACTTCCCCTTTATCCGTCATAACCGTTCTGGTTTCCGAAGCGGTCTGTTCGGATGTAGCCGGACTGGAAGAACAGCCGGCAACGCTGAACATAACAAGTAAAGCTGAAACAATCAGGGCAACTTTGATTGTGATGGTCTGTTTAATTGACTTTGCTGACATAAAAAATCCTTTCCGAAAATAAGTTAGATTAATCTAACTGTTAAATGATGGAATTAGATTACCCTAACTTTCGTAAATAAGCGAGTATTTTCCTCGGAAAATTTTTCAGATGTGCCGGCGGGCTCTGCTTCTGATTCCGATTATCCGGAAAATCAGGGAATTTCGTAATTAAGATGCCCTTGTTTTGATGCAGGCAGGAGGAGGCAGACGAATCAGCGAGCATGAAAAAACCAGCGCATCTGCGCTGGTTTGAAGAAATCATAGAAAGTTAAATACCTGCATTCGGATCAGTTGTCTGGTTTGGATCAGCAAGCTGGTTCGGATCGGACATTGCATTCGGGTCAGCTGCCGCATTCGGATCGGCATTCTGTGCAGATGTCTGGGTATTCACCTGGTTGAGCACGTTCCAGACAATTTCGTTAATGTTGCCCGGATCGTTCGGATTGGCGAGTGTGCGGGACATCACAACGATTTTGTAGGACTGCCCGCTCGTGGAGAATCCGACGGCATTGCTGAATGTATCGAGCTGGCCGTATTTCTGAAGCATGGAGCCCGGTGTGATCCATTCGTTTAAATACAGCGTATTATCCGCTGCTTTCATGGCATCAATAACAGCCGCATAGCGGGTCTGATCACTGGTCAGGACATTCAGAATATCCATGAACTGGGCTGCAGTCGCAATGTTGTCCGTCGGCTGTTCCGGGGTCGGGGTGTTTGCGGAATATTTCTTACTCATTTCCACAAAGCTTTCCCAGCCGCCAAGACCACTGTAGAGAATGGCAGAAGCGGTGTTGTCGGAATGGATCAGACTGGAGTTGATCAGTTCGCTGATCGGAATCTCAGCGCCGAAGTTATAGGAATATGCGATCGGGTTTTCCCCTTCGGTATGGTAATCCGTGGTGTTAAAGACGAGAGTGTCTGCGAAGGTGCGGGAACCTTCGGCTACCTGATCGCAGTAGATCATCGCAAGAGGCAGCTTGAAGATACTTGCGGCTTCTACCGGTAAGTTTTCGTTGAGACGATAGGAGACGGTTTTGTCTTCGCTTTCGACATAAATTGAAAGATCAGCGGGATCATAGCCCTGATCGGTAATATACTGTTCAATCTGCTGCTGTAACTGCTGATTGATTAAATCCGGATTTTCAAACTGGGAAACGGGTTGCTGGACTCCTTCGGTAGTCGGCGCAGGGGTAACAGCAACCAGGGCTTCCTGGGACTGCTTTTCCTGGAATCGGAAAATCACAAACCAGAGACCGGCAAGGACGAAGCACTGAATAATGCAGATCACCGCAAAAGTAATCGTCACCTTTTTATAGCGGTTTTCTTTTTCATAGCGATGGTTATCCATATATTCAATCCCTTTCTTACATACTTTCTTAGTTTAATCCAATTTAATGATGATTGAAAATTGTTCCCCGGTTTTATCGTAACCATTAAAAAAATGACGGGCTATTCCTCATAAAAAAATCGCCTACAGCG
>JBJEFF010000020.1:0-3813 GCA_051873775.1 Allobaculum sp.
GACCTTTAGGAGGGCCGATCCCTCAAAACATCGCACTATTTCCGAGGGCCAAAAAGAGGAATAATCCGTAGTGAATCATTCCTCCATCTATTCATATTTAATTAAAATCAGGCGTACTGGCTGACTTTGTCCTCAATCCGTCTGGCAAGATCTTCCATAACCGGAACTTCGATGCCACATTCTTTCGCCCACGGAATAATTGTTCCCGCAAAGAGATCGAGTTCCACAGGACGCTTAAACATGACATCCTGAGCCATGCTCGGCATGGAGTCCGGATCGAATGTGGCAACACGGTCCGCCCACGCATTAAGTTGTTCCACTGTTACGCCATGACCTTTCGCATTGAGAACCTGACGTGCTTCTTCCATCGCATTTCGGAAGATCGCATTATACTCGGGATCCTGTGCCACCTGACCATAAGTGACTCCGTAAGCGGCACACACCTGATTGATGCCGCAGTTAAACATCAGCTTGCTTGCCTGATCAAGCAGAATCTGAGCGGAATACTGATAAGGCACATGACACTGATCAAATAACTGTCTCACCGCAAGAGCTGCTTCAACTCTCTCTTCACTGACCGGACCGAATACCAGTTCGCCGCGTGTGGTCAGTGTGCCCTGCTGGTTTTGCGGATCGTAGCGGGTATCCATGTTCTGGGCAATCGTATGAATGACCGTTAAATCCGGAAATTTCTTTTCGAGACGGTCTTCACTCGCCATACCGTTAATGGCACTCATTAAAATCGTTCCTTCATGTAAAAACAGCTGTGCCTGCTCCATTGCCTGCTCGAGGCTGTAGGACTTGCACGCAAAAAGAATCAGGTCTGCTTTAAACTGTTCATCCCCGCTGTTTCCGTCCGCCAGATAACGGAAGGACAGTGGCTTTCCGTTCATCGTAACATTCTGTTTTTCGTAACGTTCCTTACGGCTTTCGTCGACAATATACGCAAAGTGATCCGCACCGAGATGTTCATGAAACAGTTCTCCGAATGTCAGACCGACGGCACCTCTGCCGCATACGCATACGTCTTGAATTAAGCTTTCCATAACTGAATCCTTTCTCGTCTTCTCTTTCGTTCAGACATCCGCCGTTTTTGCCGGCTTCGCTTTTTTCGCCTTGTTGTACTCAGCGAGCTTTTCTTTTTTACAGAAATTCGCAAACGGGCATTCGCCGCATTTCGGATTACGTGCTGTACAGAAATAGCGCCCGAAAAAAATCATATCGTGATGCGCCTGATTCCAGCGGGTGCGGGAAACTTTACGGCGCAGTTTTTCTTCAACTTTAAGGGGATCATCTTCCACTTTGGCAAGACCCAGTCGTTTGGAGACACGCTCAACATGGGTATCGACCGCAAAGGACGGAATATCAAAGGCAACTGAACGCACGACATTGGCGGTTTTGCGTCCGACTCCCGGCAGCGACTGCAGCTCGGCAAAAGTCGATGGAACTTCGCTGTTGAACTGTTCATGGAGAGCATAGGAAAGCGAGATGATATTCTTGGCCTTGGTGCGGTATAAGCCGATCGTATGAATCGCCTCTTCGACTTCTTTTAAATCCGCGTTCATCATCGACTCGCAGTCCGGCCATTTTTCAAATAACGCCGGGGTGACTTTATTGACTGAGGCATCCGTTGTCTGCGCAGACAGAACGACCGCAACGAGCAGTTGAAATGGCGTTTCGTGAAGCAGTTCGCACTGCGCATCGGGGAAAATCATTTCGATCTGATCGATCATCTCATCTGCCGTCATCATTATCGTTTACCATTCTCAATATCCTGCGCATCGAGTCCTCGTGCTTTCCAGTTGGCAAGCATGGCTTCAATGTAACTGAGCGAACGCTTGTTATAGGCACTTGCTTCATCGAGGGCATGCAGGATCATACTTTCTTCAAAATCATTGGACAGTTCAATTAAGCGCTCCATTTCCGAACCGGATAAGGGTCTTCCGAATTCATCGCTGAACTGGGTAAACAGCGACCGGCTTAACGGCTTCTGGTCTTTTACCGGTCCGGCTTCAAACAGGCCATCGAGGGAGAACACGAGCCGCTTATTTTTCATGCCATAGGTAAAATAGCCTTTTTCAGAGAGTGAATTCAGGCAGCGATCGAGCGTACTGGCATCGAGACCGGTCCGGGTGCTGATCAGATCCGGATCAATGGTCTGATGGGTTTCCATTAAATAGTTCATCACAATGACCACTAACATTTCATCGCGGTCGAGACTGAGTTTATCAAGGTTTTCCAGAATCCAGTATCCGCGGTTAAACCACGGCTGATCCCATTCATTCATTGCCATAGTCCGTTTTCCTTTCATAAACCCATTCAAGGGTGTCATAGTCCAACATTAAAATCCGCTCATTATTTTCCAGCCGGTAAACCGGAGCGGAATAGCCGTAAGCTACTTCGACCGTGCTCGCATCGAGATCATAGGAATCGAGTGCTTTTGCGCGTGCCTGATCGTAGTTCAGCGTGGATAAATCACGGGTGGTGATCATCGATCCGGTCGCATCAAACCAGTAGAACTGCGAATCGGTATAGCCCTGCCAGGTGACATAGTCAAATTTCGTCTCGCGCAAACCCTGAATATCGGGCACCTGTTCACTGATGACTTCCTGCACGCGGCGATTATTCGCTTCTTCAAGACGTACCGGGCCGCTGATAAACAGTGCCCAGAGAACCGCGATCATTAAACAGAGCACCAGAAATAAGCCTAAAGTCACACCCCAGCCCCATTTTCCTTTGGGAGCGGCTTTTTTTGCCGGGGCAGCTTTCTTCGTTTTCTTTTGTACCTGAGTATCTGAAGAAGCCGGCTGATTGGAGGATGCATGGGATCCTTCGGTATGACCGGCAGACTCATCGACGATAATCGTCTCTTCTTCTATGATTTGAGACTCTTCGGGCAGGTCGAGTTTGGCATCAAAATGTGCCCGCACATCGAACTTGGTTTCCTGCTCTGCTGCGCTCATTTCTTCATTTTCCTGTTGGTTATCTTTCTTCATAGGGTCTATCTTTTAAATCCTTTTTCGTTTAGCGGGATTAAATTCGTTCGTTATGGCTTTTATTATAGTATGCGCCTTGGACAGGATCAAAAATGACCGGACCGATTTTACCTGTGGCGCAAAGAAAAAGCCTCCGTGCGGGGGCTTTCAGTCTAAAAATGAGTTTTGTAATGATTAATGACGACAGAATTCTTCAAGGAAACCGGCTGCCTGTTTTGCGGCATGCAGCGCAAAGGTTTCAAATTCTACCGGGTTATCGTCATGGGTTACGACATCGGAGAGCGTACGCAGGATCACGAACGGGATTTTAAAAGTGTCCGCAACCTCGGCAACGGCTGCACCTTCCATCTCGTTACAGGCAGCTTCAGGGAAACGTGCCATGAGTTTTTCATAGTCTGCTTTTGCGGCAAGGAAAAGATCCTGAGTTGCAACCGTACCGATGCGCCATTTCAGATCCGATTTTTCGGCGACCTTGCGGGCATGTTCAACCAGAACAGGATCTGCATCAAAGCGAAGTCCGATTCCGGCATCACCATCGATAAAGGAAGTATCGAAATCAGCCTGAATGGCATGATCGGAAATCACCAGATCACCGAGTTGCTGATCATCCTGCAGACCGCCGGCAACGCCGATAGACATCAGGGCATCCGGTTTAAAGACCTGGCACATTAAAGTTGCCGCAATCGCCGCATGGACTTTACCCACACCCGAAAGCGCAATGACAATTTCTTCATCCTGCAGACGTCCTTTACGGAATTCCACATTACCGATTGTCTCGGTACTAACATCACTCATACGGTCTGTGACCGCATCAATT
>JBJEFF010000021.1:0-3784 GCA_051873775.1 Allobaculum sp.
AGGATTAAAAACAATTCATTTTCATGTTTTTACCCCATCAAAATAGAAGCAGGACTGCAGGTAAATATTTTACAAGAAATCCTGCCTAAACAAAAGCCAAAGAAACGCTTCATCTGCCTACGATCCGCCATTTTCCTGTATTCCACTGGACGATAACGGTTACTGAAAAAGCAGAGATTCGCTCTCTATCTTTGCGGTAACAGACCACAGAAACAAAAAAATCCCTAAGGATTCTGTCCTTAAGGATCTAAAACTTCACATCATTTTCAGGCTCTCGTAGGGATACGGCTTTAGCCCTGCAGTTTTGCCATAAAGCGGGCGGCATTGACGGCAGCGCGTTTATGAGTTCCGTTACCTAGACACTTCTCGCCTTCCCATGCTGAAACATGGAAGGTAAAGATTTTGCCTTTCTGTTCAACAAGTTCGCTGACAATACGGGTTCTCGCATTTAAAGCACTAGGTGCATCGTGAGTGACATCCATTAAAATGCCGACGGTGGTCATCCCTTCTTCAACAGACGCAATCTTGCAGGATGCTTCTTCCATCCAGGCGATCATCTGCGGAGTTGCGAGCACTTCTAAATCACCGCTGCGCATATTTACAGCTAAATTTTCGGGTTTCACTTCCCGGTAAATGACGGAATATAAGTTCATGGTCTTTCCTCTTATTTAATCTTTCAATGTTTTCTGAGTATGAATCTTTCAGATTATGTTATCGGAAGATTCTTCTTTCGTTTCTGATTCGATCCGTTTGAACCGATGCTGGTATCATTTTAACGGGTATGGGAAATTTTTTAAAGGATTCACCCTTGTCCATTCATAACCTACCTTTATTATCCGCTCCCAATGACTCCGCATTCAGAGCGGTCCAAGCACTCTTTATTATCTTCATCCTCTATCCGATGGCACCATTCTCGATACGAAAATGTAACGGCTCATCAAAACCGCGTATTTATACGGTTTTCAATACTGTTATTTGATTTCAGTCTATTTTTGTTTAATCTTTAATCTATGGACAGACAACAATATAACGACTTGCGCTTATTTAAAAAGGCAAAACGACGCGTCACGCTCGTTTTGATCCTCTCCTACTTCGCGCTCTGTATATGGCCGGGAGCAATGTACTTCCTTTTAGGCCAGCCAATCTTTACCCGACCTGATCAATTTACCGTCTACTATCTGCTTGCGATGCTGATTGAGATGGTGATCTGGATGCTGATCTTCTTTGCGCTTTCTTCCGGCAAACCGGCAACCCGCTATCTTGTGATCCTTGGCATACTGTGCCAGTTAGGTTTTGTCGCATATCTGATCTACTCCGCTTACCTGCAGCCGAACTATGTGCTCGTGTATGGTCTGTGGGCAGCCCTCGAGATGGTCAGAAACGCCTTCTTACTATGGCTGAACAAATGGCTACGCCGTTCCTGGTATGCGAAGATCTTCTTTGATAAGACGATCACTCTCTCCAAATCTGAACAGAGAGCTCAGGAAAGGCAGGCAAAACGCCAGCTCAATACCAACCAGCCTCAGCCTGATGACTATGACCAGCCGCAGAATGGTTATAATGATCCATATGCCTATAACGATCAGGGTGGATATAACCGGAACGGTTATCCCAATGATCCGTATGATCAACCGGATCCGAACAGTCAGAACTATGCCGATCCGTATAACAATGGATATGCCAATCAGAGCGGATATGATCAACCTTACGATCAGAACTACAACAACGGATACGATCCGAACTACAATCAGAACTACGATCAGAACTACGATCAAAACTACGATCCCAACTACGATCAAAACTATGATCCGAATTATAACAACGGCTATGCCCAGGACGGATATGATTCATACGATCAGAGCGGATACGCTCAGAATCTGAATCCGTATCCGAATAACGGTCTCTTTTCGAATGGCGGCTATACCGATGATCGGTACTATTCGCCTCAGTACAATCAGCCCGATCAGTTTGACGGCTATGATGACTATGCCGATTCGAGTGATCCATATAACGAATACAGCGATCAGGACTACTACTCCAACATGGATATTCAGTCTAACTATCAGCCAAACCAGCCGATGGGAGATGAGATCCGTGTTCAGCCGAAAGCTCCGCTAGATATCGAAGGTAATTCCCTCGAATCCGCAAAAACCCGTCATCAGCAGGAACAGGAAAACAGAAGACAGCTTTCTTCCAAGTATCCGCGCATGGCACTGCGGATTGCCGCATGTGTATTCGGTGAACTCATTCTGTTCCCGGCGATTGTACATATCTTCCAGAACAACTTTGTTTCGATTGATAACACGAACGTCTTTGCACTGAACCTCATGTTCACCCAAAGCATTCTCTCTGCCGCGCTATGGACACCGGCGATTTTCTTCCTCTACCTCAAACAGCCGGGATCGAAAAAAGCTCTGGTGATCTGCAGCGTCCTCCAGGTAGCCGGTATGATCTTCGGGGGCTGGATGTTATGGCAGTTCTACAAATCCGAAACTATCGTCTACTCGGCAAGAGTCTTTATCTACTTCCTGATTCTTGAAGTCTTACGATACGGTATTCTCGCCTTTGTGCTTAAACCCGCATTCAAACTGCCGGAAATTCACCGCACCAATGAGGATCCTTATGATGAATTTGATCCCGATGGCAACCTCTATAACAACTATGCTTTTGAAATCACTGAAGAAGATCCGCTTGAAGAAGTGGATGAAGATGAAGAAACCTTGGGTGACCGGATCAAGGAAGGCAGCCGTCTGATCGCAAAATCCACAAGAAAAGGATTAAAGCAAATCACCGGCAAGTCGACAAAGAAAAAGAAATAACCGGACACCGCACACACAGAAAAACGGCTTACAGAAATCTTGAACCAAAGAACAACTGAAACGAACTAGCCCGGAAACAGAAAACACGTAGAAACGCAGACACATCCAACTACAGAATTAAGAGAACAATGACAAAAACACTCTATATACACGGCTTAGGACAGACACCTGAAAGCTGGTCCTCAACATTAGAACAATTAGATCCGCAAAACAGGGAATCAAGCGAATGTATCGATTTACCTGCACTGTTAAAAGCAAGGGCAACGACCTATCCCAATCTTTATTCTGCATTTGAAAAAGCGTGTAATCCGAGTCACGATCCTCTTATCTTATGCGGTCTTTCCCTGGGAGCTGTACTCGCATTAAACTATGCCAGCCGGTATCCGCAGAATGTAAAAGGACTTGTTCTGGTTGCCCCGCAGTACAAGATGCCTAAAAGACTGCTTAAGATTCAGAATCTGCTTTTCCGGTTTATGCCAAAGGCTTCGTTTCAGACAACAGGATTTACAAAAGCCGATTTCATCACCTTATGCCGAAGTATGATGGACATTGATCTGACCCATGTGCTTTCAAAGATTACATGTCCGGTTCTTCTCATATGCGGCCAAAACGATACCGCAAACATGAAAGCCACGACGGAACTTCTTCATCTGCTTCCACATGCCAAAACTGAAATCATTCCGCATGCGAAGCACGAGATCAATATTGAGACATCCGAAACATTAGCTAAAGTGCTGAATTCGTTTTATGACGAATTACAGGTATCCTAATCAATTGAGCCGGGTTTCATCCAATGCGCCAATCAGCAATACAGAAACAATTCAACAAAAAAATGGCAATAAAAAAGGAAGACAGCCGCACCAACCCCCATCGAAGCAGCTTATCTTCCTCGAGCATTCTGCCAGAGAAAACTTAAATAGAACTTTCCTAGTCGATTACACTATACGTATAGTATCCTAATAAGC
>JBJEFF010000022.1:0-19446 GCA_051873775.1 Allobaculum sp.
GATCCGTACGCAGGGTGGTGTGAGAGGTCAGCTAATTACTTGCCTACTCGATCGTTTGGTGAATTGCGATATTCTATTTTAGAGTTTGATCTGATCAAATGTTTCCATAAGAAATTCATAGGTGCGATTTTCGATCAGCTGGTTTAACAGAGAAGTGTTGACGAGTAATTTGCTGAGCTTTCCGTAAAATGTCTGGATTTCTTCATCGTTTTTCTGGGACAAGGAGATCATGAACACAACCTGAACGGGTTTCTGATTCCATAAAATCGGCTGATCGAGAATGGCGACGGATGCGAAAGTTTCTTTTGTACAGGGTTTATAAGGATGCGGAAGGGCGACATTATTGTCAAATGCGGTGGAAAAGAGTTCCTCTCTTTTCCAGACTAGCTCTTCGAAATTATCCGGCAGCGGATAAAGGGCAGATGCCTGGCCGATTAAAAAGCGGATGACTTCTTCCTGGGACTGCAGATCTACATGACTGAAGAAGAGTTTTTCCGGGAAATAGGGAACCATGGAAAACGACATGTCATCGATATTCTGTTCGATGCGCACCGCTTCATTCTGATCCAGGATAAATCCGGTCTCGATAACAGGCACGGGAACGGGATCGTAAATCGGAACGGTTGTAAAAATGAAATCAATATCAGAAAAATCCTGATCTTTGAGACTGGAAACATCGCAGCAAATCAGGTTGTTGATCCACAGACTGAATTTCTGCCGGTACTGGTATTCGAGTAGTCTGGCGGTTCCTTTGCCCGTGGCACAGACGAGGATGATGTTCTTTTTGCGGATATTGATCATTTCTTTTTCCAGCGATAAATTGATATGGAGAGCTAAATAACCGATTTCGTCCGGAGAGATCGGTTTATTAAACACTTTGGAAAGCCCGTTGGCGAGGCTTTTCGAAATGATATAGGCATGCGGATAGTTCTGCTTGATGGAATCGAGCAGAGGGTTTTCCATGCGCAGATCGTATTTCAAGCGATAGGATAGAGGGATCAGATGGAGAGTGAGTGCTAACTGAAGGTTTAAGTCTTTTGTGAAATCAAATTTGTATTCCTGAGATAATTCCGCTAACAGCTGCTGTATGAGCATATTGAATTTTTGCGGAATGACTGTATTTTCCTGCGTGTTATGGAGTTTTTTCCCGAGAAGATGCATGGCGATATAAGCACATTCGCTTTCGGGAACCTCAACATCCAGTGCTTCTCCGATCTCGCGGGCAATGTCTAACGCAATCGTATATTCCAGTTTGGATTGCAGGTCCCGGTAGTATTCATCCGGAAAAGCAATCAGTTTTCCCCGCCTGATTCTTTCAACCGCAATCGCAAGATGAATAACAAGGTTATTAAACGCAAATTCCGAAGTCTGGAACGGGTATCTGTCCATCGCCTGATGAAGCAGGTGTGCGATCTGTTCTAAGTTTTCGTCATCACTAAATTCATTGTTTTTATAGAATAAATCGCTCCCAAATTGTCTCAGGTATTTTTCTTCCCCTTTAATCATCATTCCGTACTTCGGCCTGGTCTGCAGGGTGCAGTGGTACTGTTTAAGGATTTTTCTTACTTCTTTTAAATCTGCGGATATGGTGCTCGCCGACTGGTAAAGCATGTTCGCAATCTCTTCTGTTTTGATATAGCGATTCTCTTTCAGAAAAAGTCTGAGTATGAAGTGAACCCGCTGTTCCGGTGTTGACGGTAAATCTTCATTTCCTTCCTGAAGAGAATGAAAGAATTCATTCTGATCTGTAATTTCCAGATGATATCCGGCTTTCGGCTTTGAAGTGATCTGTGCAATGCCGTCTAACTTATAGTTGATCGATAGAATATCGTTGCGAACCGTTTTTTCCGATACACCGAGGGTCTGACTGATCTGCTTAGCATGGGAATAGTCTTGGTTCTGCAGAATATACAGGATATTTCTTTCTCGTTGGGTAAGCATCTCTCATCCTCCTAGTGTTAATAATATTGTATTTGTTTTTCCGGTTCTTTCATCACAATTAATTTCCGCAATCCTGCGGTAATTGCCTCTAAGGTAAGTCGAATCCCAAAAA
This sequence comes from Allobaculum sp., assembly GCA_051873775.1. Taxonomy (GTDB): domain Bacteria; phylum Bacillota_I; class Bacilli_A; order Erysipelotrichales; family Erysipelotrichaceae; genus Allobaculum. The sequence goes on from JBJEFF010000022.1 coordinate 2,054, forward strand.
GCTAGGATAAGAGTGCAAGGAGGAAAGCAAAATGGATATCACAGAAACAGCATTCATGCTGATTCTTAACGCCGGAAACGCCCGCAACAATGCGACAGAAGCAGAAAGATATGCGAGCGAATATCAGTTCGATAAAGCGGAAGAATCACTTCAGAATGCGAAAGCAGATCTGAATCAGGCTCATCAGATTCAGACAGATTTAATTCAGGGGGAAGCAAGAGGAGAGAGCCATCCATTCGGATTAATTATGGTTCATGCCCAGGATCACCTCACCATGGCAATGCTTGCGATTGACCATGCAAAAAGCATGATCAAGCTGTATCAAAAAATCAATCAGCTCGAACACGAGAAACAGTAAAAAGAATATTGAACGAAAACGAGCAACAGAAAAAAGAATAATGAAATGGAGAAAACGATTATGAATATCATGTTATGCTGCTGCGCCGGTATGTCTACTAGCATGCTGGTCGAAAAAATGAAACAGGCTGCTCAGGATCAGGGCAAGGACTACAAAATCTGGGCAGTGTCCATTGATGCCATCCCGGCAAACGTGGACAACTGCGATGTCATTCTGCTCGGACCGCAGGTTCGTCTGGAAAAAGACAGTGTTGTCGCAGTTGCAAAGGGCAAACCGGTCGATGTCATTAATCCGATGAATTATGGTCGCTTAAACGGTGCCGGCGTAATTGCTCAGGCCGAAAAAATGTTAAAGAAGTAAGTTCTGTTTTCTGGGGAGGAAATGCATTATGATGGAAAAATTTTCAAACTTTATGGATAAGTGGATGGTGCCTGTCGCCACATTCATGAACAAAAACAAATATATCGGCTGTATCCGTGACGCGTTTGCGATTCTGATGCCGATGATCATCGCCGGATCTTTCGCACTTCTGTTCAACATCTATATCTGCGGAGGTTCCGGACTTGCTGGAATTGCCGGCTTTGAATGGCTGAGCAATTTCTCAGGTATGTTCTCAACTGTAAACTTTGCCTGCATCAGCTGCATGGCATTATGGACAACCTTAATCGTCGGTTACCTGCTTGGTGAAAAGAACGGACAGAAACCGATGGTGACCATGATCATCGCCGGATGCTGCTTCTTATCTCTGCTTGATCCTGAAGCTGTTGCCGCAAACCTCGGGGCTTCTTCGCTGTTTTTGAGCTTCTTTATCAGCATCTTATCCGTTGTTCTTTTCTCTAAACTGATGACAAACGAAAAGATCAAGATCAAACTGCCTAGCTCTGTTCCACCGATGATTTCCAACAGCTTCAACGCTCTGATTCCAGCTTGCATTACACTCTTTGTTTTCGGTATTGCCGGTGGAATCCTGCATGGCACAACAGGCATGTACTTAAACGACATTTTATACGGTATTATCCAGAAACCATTTAACTCCCTCGTCGGTTCTCAGTTAGGTGTAAGTATTATTGTTATTTTTACACAGTTATTATGGTGGTTCGGTATCCACGGCACCTTTGCTTTAAACCCGATTATCCAGCCAGTACAGGCTGCTGCATTAGCTGCGAACATTGCTGCTGTAACTGCAGGAACAATGCCGCAGGAAGTTTACACCAAAGCATTCATGCACTTATTCGCAAACCTCGGAGGCGGTGGAATCGTCATCTCTCTTGCTCTGGCAATCCTCGTATTCTCCAAGAGAAAAGAAGACAAACAGATCTGCAAGATTTCCATGATTCCGTTAATCTGCGGTATTTCCGAACCAGTTGTATTCGGTCTGCCGATCATGCTGAATCCAGCTTATTTAATTCCATTTGTTTTAGCTCCGCTTGTAACCACAAATATAGGATTCTTTGCGATCAATGCTGGCTTCTTAACAACGAACTATGTTGAATCCATTTCCGGTATGCCGATGTTCATACAGCAGTTCCTCGCTTACAACGGTCAGTGGTCCTCTCTGATCCTGGTTGCTGTGAATATCCTTGTCGCATTCCTGATTTATGCACCATTCGTTATCATGGATAACAAAAAGAATGCTGCTTCTGAAGAAGAATAAAAACGAGTATTCATTACAGAGGAAGATCATGAAAGAGAATTTCTTATGGGGTGGCGCAGTTGCTGCCAATCAGTGGGAAGGCGCTTTTGATACAGACGGCAAAGGTCTGAGCATCGCTGATGTTCAGACCGCCGGAGCGCATGGTGTTCCCCGTAAAATCCACGATTATGTTCATGAAGGTGTCTACTATCCGAGTCATGAAGGGATCGACACATATCATCGCTATAAAGAAGACATTGCCCTGTTTAAGGAAATGGGGTTCAAATGTTTAAGATTTTCGATTAACTGGCCGCGGATTTATCCGCATGGGGATGAAGAGACTCCAAACGAAGCCGGACTGAAATTCTATGATGAATTCATCGATGAATTAATCCGCAACAACATTCAGCCAGTCATCACTCTGTCCCATTACGAAACACCGTTATATCTTGTTGACCACTACGGCAGCTGGCGTAACAGAAAGTGCATCGACTTTTTCGTCAACTACTGCAGAACTGTCTTCGAACGATATAAAGGCAAAGTGAAATACTGGATGACCTTTAACGAAATCAACGAAACGATGAATAAGGAAGAACCTTTCTTCCAGGCGGGATTACGCTTTAAAGAAGGAGAAGACCCGAACGAAGCCAAAGCCATTGCCAGTCACAATATGTTTGTCGCTTCCGCAAAAGTCGTGAAGCTGGCTCATGAAATTGATCCGGAATACCAGGTCGGCTGCATGGTTCAGTATCCGACGACCTATGCTGCAACGGCGAGACCGGAAGATCAGATGGCACAGCGTTTCCAGATGATGCCAAACTGGTATTATACCGACGTCATGGCTAAAGGCTTCTACACTAACTTGTGCAAAGCTCAGTTAAAGCGACTGGGTGTAACACTTGAAGTAAGTGAAGAAGATGAAAAACTTTTAAAAGAAGGCACAGTCGACTACATCGCGTTCAGCTACTACTTCTCTTCCATCGCTCAGGCAGATGAAACAAGTGACTGTATCGTGTCCAGAAAGAATCCATATCTGGAAAGAAATGACTGGGACTGGCCAATCGATCCGATTGGTCTGAGAGTCGGACTGAATGAACTGTATGACCGCTATCAGCTGCCGCTGTTTATCGTCGAAAACGGATTGGGATTAGATGAACATCCGGACGAGAATGGTGAGATTCACGATGATAAACGCATTAAGTTCCTGAAAGATCATATTGCTCAGCTTGAAAAGGCAGTCGATGAAGACTTTGTGGACATTATCGGCTATACGACATGGGGTCCGATCGATATTATTTCCGTCGGAACCGGTGAAATGAAAAAACGATACGGCTTCATCTATGTGGATAAAGACGATCAGGGCTTCGGTACACTGGAAAGAAGTAAAAAGAAATCCTTCGACTGGTATAAAGAAGTCATCGCCAGCAATGGCAAAAACCTATAATTCAGAAAAAGAGTTTTGAGAATGAAATCGCAAAACTCTTTTTCTTTGGATCGTTCAAGCATGCAAAGAAAGCCAGAAATGATGAAAGAGAAAAACTGTTTTGATTGATTCTGAATTAAATATTGGGTGTCAGAACAATTTTTGCGGCAGGAAAGGAAATTTGTCTTCGGAAGCATCCTTTGATCGTATAAAATGCCTATAGTTGCGCTCACAAATACAGGAAGAACAGAATTCTTTGGAAAGATATGTTTTTGTAAAATATGCGGTTGAAAAATAGACTGGAGGGCTGTTATGGCTAAACAGAAACGTCGTCGCCGTCGCAATATCAAATATGGTCGTCTGTTACTGGTGCTGCTCGTACCGGTACTGATTCTTTACTGCCTGTTTGCGGCGATCAGCTGGACAATGGGTCTTTTCCATAAACCAGCCGAGCTTTCATCCCAGGAAAAAGAACAACAATCGATGGTGGAGTCTGGTTATGCTCAAGCATGCTCGGCAGAAGATCTCGATCGCTTGACACGTTTTGGCATTGATGTCTCCCAGTTTCAGGGTTCGATTGACTGGCAGTCGGTAAAGGAAGCGGGCGTGGAATATGCCTTTATCCGGGTAGGCGCAAGAGGATATGTTTCCGGTGAAATTTATGAAGATGAAACTTTTCTCGACAACCTGAATGGCGCCAAAGCTGTTGGGATTCCGGTGGGAGTGTATTTCTTCTCCCAGGCGATCACAACCGAAGAAGTCATTGAAGAAGCGGATTATGTGCTGTCGGTTCTGGCTGGAACCCCGCTTGAATTGCCGGTTGTCTATGATTTCGAACTGCCAGCTGACCCAGAAGCTCGGGGACATAACTTAAGCAATGAAGAGCTTGCCGCTCAAGCAAAGAGCTTTATGGAACATATCGAACAGAATGGATACCGGTCCATGCTGTACTTGAACAGCAATTTGTATTCGATCTACCAAAATGCCGGTCTAACCGAGCGATGGCCGACATGGTATGCGGAATATGGCGTGGAGTCGCCGGATTATTGTGACCTGGACATATGGCAGTATTCGGATACCGGAATCATACCGGGCATTGACGATCATCATGTGGATCTGAATTTGATGCGGACGGATTTTGAGTCCGATTGGATGAATAAGGTTTGAGTTGCGTGGATTTCGTGGACAAATGAGCCAAAGAATTTCGCTTTGCGACTTTCTTTATTTAAAAACTATGTTAAAGTCTCAATGAAAGTGAGGTGGAAGGATGAATAACTTTGCTTGCTAGAAAAATACACACAGGAATCCTTTTCGACTGCCATCAGCGCAAGTCTGTAGGGGATTGCTGGATCTATCGCAAGAAAGTTAGGACTTCTTTTCCCATTCTCAATGAATCAACCAGTGCGGCATTTCTTCTTTTTGATGCCGTAAATGAGTATGCCTTGTCAGAATAAGAGCTGCAGAAATAACTTTCTTGTGGCTCTTTTTTGTTTGTACAAGGAGGTACTGTTTATGTCTAAGATTCAGGTTGAAAATCTAACGTTTTCCTATCCTTCCAGTTATGATTTGATTTTTGATCATGCCAGTTTTCAGCTCGATACGGACTGGAAACTCGGGTTTGTCGGCCGCAATGGCCGTGGAAAAACAACGTTTCTGAACCTGCTTTTAGGAAAGTATGAATACAAAGGAACAATCAGCAGTTCAGTGGAGTTCGACTATTTCCCTTATATCATCCCTGATCCGACTTTACTTACCGATTTTGTCCTGCAGGAAGTCTGTCCGCAGGCGAAGCAGTGGGAGATTGTACGTGAACTGTCTTTAATGGATGTCGATGATGAAGTGTTATGGCGTCCTTTTAATACTCTTTCAAACGGTGAGCAGACCAAGGTTCTGCTTGCGGCACTGTTTTTAAACCCTGGTCACTTTCTGCTGATCGATGAGCCGACGAATCATCTCGATCTTGAAGCCAGACAGAAAGTTGCGGCTTATCTGAAACGGAAAAAAGGATTTATTCTCGTCAGTCATGACCGAATGTTCATCGATCGGTGTGTTGATCATATTCTGTCGATCAACAGGGCAACGATTGAAGTGCAGAGCGGAAATTATTCTTCATGGATGGCGAATTTTGAAAAAAGACAGGAATCCGAACTCGCACAGAATGAACGGCTGAAAAAAGACATTAAACGCATGCAGGCAGCCGCAAGAAGAACTTCGAACTGGTCGGATGCGGTCGAGAAAACGAAGAAAAACGGATTTGGCAATACCAACTCTAAAGTGGATAAAGGCTATATCGGTCATAAAGCAGCCAAGATGATGCAGCGAGCGAAAAACATTGAACGTCATCAGAATGAGGCAATCAGTCAGAAATCAAAGCTGCTCAAGGATGCCGAAATAAACGAGAATCTCAAACTCTCTCCTCTGCGTTATCATGCCGATTTACTTGCGGCATTTGAGAAGGTGTCAGTGGTCTATGACGATCATGAAATCTGTGATCCGGTTACGTTTGATGTACGAAGAGGCGAGCGGGTGGCACTCGATGGCCGCAACGGCAGCGGCAAGAGCAGTCTGCTTAAACTTCTTCTCGGACAGGAAATTGACTATCACGGAATGTTAACTGTCGGTTCGCAGCTGAAGATTTCCTATGTCCCGCAGGATACTTCTTTTCTGCATGGCACTCTCAGTGACTTTGCGCATGAGTGCGAGATTGACGAAAGTCTTTTTAAGGCAATTCTGCGCAAGATGGGATTTGAACGCGTGCAATTCGAAAAGAAAATGGAGGATTATTCAGCGGGTCAGAAGAAAAAAGTACTGATCGCAAAATCGCTCTGTGAACCGGCACATCTTTACATATGGGATGAACCGCTCAACTACATCGATATTTATTCCCGCCTGCAGATTGAAAAACTGCTCAAAGAATTCGAACCGACAATGTTATTTGTCGAACATGATGCTGCATTCCGCGAGGTAATTGCGACAAAAGTTGTAAAGCTTTAGTCCGTCTTAAAAACTGAAATCGGGATCAGAGAGCAGGAGAAAATAATATTGTTCATTGTTGAAGAAAACATTGAAAGACAGAGAATTTTCCAGTGTAATGAAGATAGAATTCCTTGGTGAATATATAAAGAAACCGGATAGGAGGATGCGGATATGAAAAAGTATATCGTACCAATCGCCATGCTGGTGATCTTCGAGACAGTTGCGATCACGCTCTGGCAGACCCATGATAATATTTTCTATCTGTTCAATTTCAGCTATATCGGAATTTCACTCGCACTCGGCCTTTTTCTCTACATACGGAAGTACAAGTATGCAAGGCGGGTCGCTCAGCTGCTTGTCGGGACATACATGTTGGTGTATCTCGGGCTGATCTGTAATGAGAACATGCAGATCGAAGGTTTCTGGTATTACCTGTTTACCGGTGTCTTTGAAGCTGCAACGATTCACTATGCAGTCGCCAAGATTTTCGGACCGCTCATCTTCGGTCGAGGCTGGTGCGGTTATGCATGCTGGACGGCAATGATTCTTGATTTTCTGCCTTATAAAGTCCCGAAATATCCCCGAAAGAAGATTGGCTGGATTCGCTATGTCACCTTTGCGGCTTCGCTTATTTTTGTGGCGGCGCTCTTTCTGGCGCATGTTGGAAATATCGAACGGATTATGTTCTGGGCATTTATCATCGGCAACCTGATGTATTATGCGATCGGGATCATCCTTGCCTATGCCTTTAAAGATAACCGGGCTTTCTGCAAGTACATTTGTCCCGTTACAGTTTTCCTCAAACCGATGAGTTACTTTGCACTCTTTCGAATTACGTGCGATCATTCGAAATGCGTTTCTTGCGGCAAATGCAAAACAGTCTGTCCGATGGACGTCGATATGACGGACAACTCCCGCAAACGCAAGAATGGTACGGAATGCATTCTGTGCTTTGAATGTGTAAAAGCGTGCCCGAAAAAAGCTCTGTAACGGCTGGATGACAACAAAATAAAATCAGGACTGTATCGAATACCCCGCAGACGATCATGTGCTGCGGGTTTTTTATTTGGAATATTCAGAATCAAAAAAACGGAAATTCAACCACCATGCCTGTGACGAAACATCAAAAATACCGGTAGAGCGGGAGATTTTGCGAATATTTAAGGAAAGCGAGCTTAAATGAGTTTGAATAATTAAGAACCAATGCCATTGAATAAAATTAAACAAACTGTAATAATTTATCCATATACAAAAACAGAACAGACCAACCTGCTTCAATTTAGATGTGAAAATTCTGTAACAGGAACTTTCAAGGGGATGGTTACAGATTTCGCAGGGGCGGCGGAGTTTGTAAGGTATGCTGAACATCAACATTAAGAATCACTGAGCGAAAAGCCAGAGCAGAGAACGGACAGGTATTCCGGATAAAATACTTCTCCATTCAGACACACAGCATAACCGATACATTGCACATCAATACAGGCAACCAGTACGGATCGGTGTTCTGAAGGAGAAAATTTATGAAACACTCAAAACGAGTACGCACTTCTTTTGCGCTTGCCATGGCGATTGGCATGCTGATGACCGGATGCGGATCTTCCGAACAGAAGGAAATCACGCAATCTGAATCAGCAACCACACAGACAAGCAGTGAAAGCACAAAACCAAGCGAGAGCAAAAAGGTAGAAAAAGCGGAAACAACGATCGATGAACAGGTTCTCGTGGATGCTAATGATGTCAAAATCACCGCCAAAGGTTTTGAAAAAGGCGGATTTATGGGGGACGAGCTTAAACTGCTGATTGAAAACAATAGCAGTGAAGACATCATCGTTCAGCTCGATGCTTTAATCGTGAATGACTACATGGTGAATGATCTCTTCTCTGAAGATGTTGCGGCAGGCAAAAAAGCAAATGCTGAAGTGAATCTGCTTTCTTCCGAACTTGAATCTGCCGGTATCGATAATATCGGGCAGATTGAAATGCGCTTCAAATATATTGAACCGGATACCTTCCATACTTTCTATACGACTGATCTGGTCAGTCTGAAAACAAACCAGTTCGATCAGATGGATACCACTCCAAACGATGATGGTAAGGAACTGTATAATGCCAACGGTTTCCGGATTGTCGGAAAATACGTCGAAGAAGATACAGTCTGGGGTAATGCGGTCATCCTCTATCTGGAAAACAACACAGATCAGAATGTAACTTTCCAATGCGAGGATATGTCGGTTAATGGATTTATGGTGAATCCGATTTTCTCGTCTACCGTTTATCCGCATAAAAAAGCAGTTTCGGATATTACCTTGTTCGAATCGAATCTGGAAGAGAATGGAATTGAAAGCGTCGATGATATCGAACTGACTTTCCGTATTCTTGATTCAGAAAGTTACCATCCGATTATTGAAACGGATCCGATCGCGTTCTCTACTCATTAAGCAGATAACTAAAAATACATAAAAGTGATATCACGCAGAGCGGAAAATGAAGTCAGATTTTCCGCTTTTTTGCTGGAAATCAGGAAACACCTTGCTTTTGAGCCGAATTGGTTATACCAATATAAATGGTTAGACCAATTCAGAAAGAAGGGATGGAGTATCGAAACAAAATTAAGCGCAAAGGAAGTTGCGATCGATTATCTGCTGGGTGAGATCAAATCCGGCAATCTGAAGCCCGGAGACAAGATACTCAATGAACGTAAACTCTCCGGACAGCTCGGAATCAGTCGTGTTCCGCTGCGGGAAGCGATCTCGATTCTTTCTTCGTTGAATATTCTCGAAGCCCGTCAGGGAGACGGAACGTATGTGAGCGAACAGAATACAGAAATCTTCGGCACAGTCATTAAAAAATACGGGATTTTTACCCGTTCAATGGTCGATGAAGTCTTTGAAGCGCGTGCGCTCTTTGAAGCCGATGCGGCAAAGCTGGCCGCAAAGAACCGGACCGCAGAAGATCTTGAACATCTGCATGAAGCTCTTTTGCAGCACGAAAATGCGCTGGAGGATTTCTATGCCGGCAGAATCAGCGCCGAACAGATGATGTCGTATGATCATGCGATCCATCTTGGCATCGCGGCATCCACCCACAACAATTTTCTGCTGCAGATGGTTGAGGCAATACGACATGTAACGATGGAAGAAGGATTCTTTTCCGGAGAGTTTACGGTGAATCAGGAACATTTTAAGGAATCCGCTATTGCGCACCGGGCAATTGTGGATGCGATTGAAAAACAGGATGGCTATCGAGCTTATCAGATCATGCAGGAACATATTGGGCAGATTCAGAGTGCTCTGGATCTCGAAAAAATCAGGAGTGAAGAAAAACATGAAGAAGGACACGAAAACATATAACTGGGTTTCTTTAGGATGCGGCGTCATCGCCAATCAGCTGGCGCAGGCAATGGAAAAGGAAGGCCGTACGCTCTATGGCATTGCCAACCGGACACACAGTAAAGCGGTTGATTTTGCGAAGAAGTACAATGTCGGCAAAGTCTATGACAGCATTGATGAGGTGTTCACGGATGAAAATGTGGATATCATCTATATTTCAACGCCGCATAATACGCATGCGAAATATCTCGCAAAAGCGCTGAGTCATGGCAAGCATGTTCTGTGCGAAAAGTCGATCACCTTAAATGCGGATGAACTGGAAGAAGCAGTCCGTCTTGCCGAAGAAAACCATGTCGTTCTTGCTGAAGCGATGACGATTTTCCATATGCCGGTTTACAGAAAATTAAACGAGATCCTGTCCAAAGGCGAACTCGGCGATCTGAAAATGATCCAGATGAACTTTGGCAGCTATAAAGATTACGATATGAAAAATCGTTTCTTTAACCCGAACCTTGCGGGAGGAGCACTGCTTGATATCGGTGTCTATGCGCTCTCCTTTGTGCGCTGGTTCATGAGTGAAGCACCGGATCAGGTGGTTTCACAGGTGAAAATGGCTCCAAGCGGTGTAGACGAACAGGCGGGAATTCTGCTGATGAACGCGAAAGGCGAAATGGCAACAATCTCCCTGACCCTGCATGCCAAACAGCCAAAACGGGGAACAGTAGTCTATGATCACGGTTATATTGAAATCTATGAATATCCACGCGGTTCCAAAGCGGTGATTACCTATACCGAGGATGGTCATCAGGAAGTTGTGGAATGCGGCGATACAGCAGATGCGTTGCGTTATGAAGTTCTCGATATGGAAAAAGCGGTGTCCGGTATTGCGGATGAAATGCATCTGGATTATACGATGGACGTCATGAACGCCATGACGAAACTTCGTCAGGACTGGGGATTCAAATATCCGGAAGAACAGGAAAAGACCAGATAAACAGACAAAAAGAAAAATGCGATGAATTAGAATTTTACTGATTAAATCTTGACAAACCTGGCAAGTTTAAATCTTGAGAGGACCTTTTCATAGGTGTCCTCTTTTTCTTTTGACACATACGAAACTTTGTCAACAATCCAATTTTTGCATGAACTGAATCTTAGAAGAATTTATCTTCATCAGTTTCCAATCTTCGACCATCTTCACTTTCGTTCCTTTTTTAAAATATTATGCTCATTTTATCATTCAACATCTTCAGCGATTGCTGATCATTGAAGAATTTCAATGGGTGAGGCTCTATAAGAAATGCTGTAGGATTTACTGAAAATTGAGAGTTGTTAGGACTCTATTGCGCATGTTGTGGGTGTTCAAAGAATAAATAATCTCAAGTTCCTGTTGGATTTTTATTGTGGGTAGAAAGTTCAACGGTAACTTAGGGTTAACGATTCAAAAAGAGCGGTCGTGAAACATTTGAAACATCCATGCAGAGTATCCGTTGATTAATTCGCTTCTCAACACCGGAGCTGGGCGACACGAGCCCCATTAAATAATTTGGATGAGTAAAAGCGGTGTTATCTACAGCAAGTTCAACGACTTTAAAAAATAAATGAATTCATTTTAATATTAAAACAAAGCGTTTTAAATTAAATTTACCTGTACGAACGCATTAATTAAATGTAAATTGATTATATAATTTAGCTAGTATAAATTCGATAATGCATTTATAATAGAATGTGAAAAAGGAGAAAAAGCAATTATAGTTAAAAGGAGACAAAACGATCTTCACTATTACTTAGATAATTTTGCTCATGATAATGATTATCGATAATAATCAAGTTAAATGTTATTTGAGCGGGCATATCATACTTAAATAATTCCGATACGAATTATGAGGCTCTTCTGATAAAGAGTGATAATAAGATCTGGCTATAGATCTTTGGTGATTCTGATTAACATGGATATATGGTGGAATTCTACTCGTTATGAACGAGTAGGAGCACTGTATCAACTTAGACAGCAATCACAGGAAAGAAAACGTGAAAAAGACATTCTGTAAAGTGATTACCCTTGTGGCAAGCTATGCGATAAGTGTGATTCTTTTATCGCCCGTTCAAATCTATGCCACTGAAAATTTTGTGCAAGACGGTGCATTTATTTACTCAGACACTGTTGATAAAGAGGCGCAAAAAGAAGCGTTAAAAAATCTTAACAGCTATGCAGCAACTATTTATCAAAGTGAGTATTTCGAAACGAAGATAAATCAAAATGATGATTTTGTGTTAGGAGATGGGTTTTATCAGTATTTCGAAAGAAACGGGGAACTTGAAAAATCTGATGTTATTGTGTTTCCTGTATATCAAAATGATGAGCCTGTTTTTACAATAGATGTGGCTTATGATAATGGACAATGGTATTCGTCTGCTGGAACAGGTCTGGTTGATGAATTGACGGGAGCTCTAAATAATCCTGGATCCTATGTTGCATTACTAAATGAGAATAAAGGTTCTGTTACGATAGAAAAAGTAGATGAAGATATCATCTCTGATGAAAATAAAAAGATTTCGATTTTTACAGGACTGGATTCACAGTTTAATAAGAAGGTTGAAAACGATATTTTCGATATTCTTAATCCGGTACAACTATACGGAATCGGTTTCAGTACGGATCAACCGAATCATAAAGAAATACGTATGGATAATTGTATTGTTATTCAACCTGTACAAAATGGTCAGGTTCTGGGTTTATGTTGGGCGTCGTCAGCTGGAACGATTATTCGTCAACAGACAGGGAATCGAACAATTGATGCATGGCAGATTGCGAATGAAATGGGAATATCACCTGGAACTGGAGTAGGAGTCAGCACATCTCGACAGGTAATGGTGAATCATGGATGCACAATTCAATATCAGGCTCTTGGACGACCGGCGAAGAATTATACAGAAGTAATGCACAATGTGAATAATCAATTTCCTATCTACATGGAATGTATGAGCCCTTCGGGAAGTGTTGGTCATGCGGTCACGTTAACTGGCTATGATAACAGCGCAAATCAATATAAATTGCAGTATTTTGATGGAGCAGAAAACTGCTTTAAAATTACCACGTATCAAGGATCTTCAACACGTATCGTGTCTTTTGGAGCTTCGTATTATTGGAATCGTTCAATTCTAATTCCTTTACCATAGTAATCAACTATAAATCCTAAACATATTTTGTCTGAGTAGATCTGAATGGAATTATGAAAAGAGAAGACAGATCAGGGAATCCAAGCAAATGAACTCAACATGAATGGAGGAATAATGATGAAAAAGAGTTTTAAAGCGAAAACTGTATTGCTGGCTTTATCATTATTTGCGGCAAGTCCGGTATGGCCTGTAGCCGCAAATGAAAACAACAAGGTTCAGATCGTGACAGAAAAAGTTCCGCAAGAAGCACGTGCGATTGCCCGGTATGCGATGGAAAGCGATCTGTCCTTCTACAACAAAAATATGACGGAAGAAGAAAAGAAGCTTGGTGGACAACGACTGACTTTAGGCGACGCTTTTTCTCTTTATGAGCGCAAGAAAGACGGAAGCTTTATCTCCAATGATTTTTTCTTCTTCCCGGTGTACGAAAACGATGAGGTCCTGTTTGTGATTGAAGTGATGCACGATGAAAAAGGATGGGGAACCAATACATCACAGACCCCGTCCTGGATCAGAGACCTGGAGAACAAATCCGGAAATTACCGGATTTATGTCGAACATACAGAACAGGGAACTGTCCCGTTTACCGCTTTGGAAATCGATCCGGAAAAACTGACTGAGGATGAAAGCTTATCTTTGTTGTATCCGGCGAAGAATCATCATAACGCCTGTCTCTACCGGCTGTATAATTCGAACAACGGCGAACATTTCTATACTCGGGAAGCAACGGAAATGCAGCGTTTAGTGGATCTTGGCTGGCAGGCAGAAGGAATGGGCTGGGTAGCCGCATTGTCGGGTCAGGCAGTTTATCGACTGTATAATCCGAATTCCGGCGAGCACCACTTCACAACCGACGAAAACGAAAGAAAAGTTTTGATTGAAGCAGGCTGGAAAGATGAAGGAACAGGTTTCTATTCGGATTCTGGTCAACAGACTGCGGTATATCGTCTGTTTAATCCAAATTCCCGGGATGCAGGAAGTCACATGTATACCACCTCGAAGAATGAAGCAGATCAGCTGGTTAAGATGGGCTGGAAAGATGAAGGCATTGGATGGTATGCGGAGCTGGAAGGTGTATCCGGGCTTCAGTAAAGAGGATGACGGGCAAAAATAATCAGTCTGTTTGCTTTCCGGAAGTTTGAATTTGTTTTTCCATGACAAAATTTGTCATGGAAACGTCATGACGAATCACCTGCCGGGCGCAAACAAGCTGATAGCCGCGGGCAAGAAAAAAGGTTTTGCGGTGATCGAAGCATGAGTTGTGATTTTTGAACAAGCATATGCCTGTTCCAGCCGGTCGAGATATCCGGTTGGATCGATATCCCCAAAACCAACGATTCTATGGTCTTTGATGGCAACAAGCGTATAGTGCTCCAAAAAGGATTCGTTCCATTTTGCCAGATCCACATGACCGTCAGCCCAGGCGTTGAGCTGATCGGAGGTGTAATCCTTGGTATTGATGGTATGAACGGTCTGATCGAAAAGATCTGCAATTTGCGAGCAGTCTGTATTCTGGTAACAGCGAATCATCCTATCAAGAATCTCCTTTGAATGAGGATAAAGAGAACAGAGTCAGTTCAGGCTGATGATAACGAAAAAGCCAGCAGGCGGAAAATTCCAGTCTGCTGGCTTGCTTTTGTTTGGCGAATCGAAACCAAATGCTGGTTCGTGTTTATGGCAGGCGATGTCCGGCAGCAAGGTAGAGCTTGTACCAGTCTGCCCGCTCGAGCTTGATCTTTAAGCCGGCGATGATTTCTTCCATGCGGGAAATGCGGGTCGTACCGGCAATCAGCTGAATATGAGCCGGATGACGGAAGATCCATGCAGCCGCAATTCCGGTTGGTGTGATTTCATATTTCTTAGCTAGTTCATCCATCACATCATTCAGTTCCGGATACTGTTCACGATTTCCGACAAACACGCCAGCCCAGTCGCCATACTGGAAAGGAGACCATGCCTGCATAGTCATGTCTTTTAAGCGCAGATACTCAAGAACGGATCCTTCGCGCATCAGGGCGCCATCTGTTGGCATGTTCACTTCAAAACCGGCAGAAATCATCCAGCTGTTGGCGATGGAGAATTGCAGCTGATCGACCAGTAAAGGCTGCTTCACATATTTTTGTAAAAGTTCAATCTGCATCGGATTGAAGTTGGAGACCCCAAAATAACGAACTTTCTTGGATTCGTATAATTCATTGAAGGCTTCGGCGACTTCTTCAGGTTCCATTAAAGCATCCGGCCGGTGCAGAACCAGAATATCCAGATAGCCGGTTTCCAGACGGTTTAAAATTCCTTCGACAGATTCAAGAATATACGCTTTGTCAAAGTTGTACATCACACCCGGAACAATGCCGCATTTGCTTTGAAGAATGATCTCTTCACGTTTGTGTCCGGTCTTTTTGAATGCTTTGGCAAACATCGTTTCACTTTCGCCGCCGGCATAAATGTCCGCGTGATCGAAGAAATTGAGTCCGTGATCGATACACCAGTTGATCCATTCAACCTGTTTTTCTTCATTGAGTTCACCAAGACGCATGCAGCCTACCGCAATGGCAGGAACCTGAAGCGAACTGGATCCTAATTGAATTGTTTTCATAAAATCATGCCTTTCTTGTTCTGTCTGTTCACAGAAAATGCAATTGAGTTATTTCTATTCTACTGAAAATGGATAAAGAAAGTGAAGTGGATTCAAACACACTGTATTCACTTTGCCTGTTTTGATTTTGACCGGAACAGGACGGATCTACAGAAAAAAACAGAATAGAACAGGAGAACAATGTCCAATACTGAAAAATCTTGGATACAATACAGATGAAACAATCTGTATGAACACGTCTAAAAAGAGGAAAACAAGAAGAAGGGAGCACTTATGCCATTTCCAAAAGATTTTTTATGGGGCGGAGCACTTGCCGCAAACCAGGTGGAAGGAGCCTGGAATGTGGATGGAAAAGGATGGTCTGTCGCTGACGTACTGACGTATAAACCCAATGTTGATGTCAAAGACTATAAACGATTAAATACAGTCACATTAGAAGACATCAAAGCTGCAATGGCAACAGAGGATGATACCTATTACCCAAAACGCCGTGGGATCGATTTTTATCATCACTATAAAGAAGATCTGGCGCTGTTCGCCGAAATGGGGTTTAAAACCTTGCGTGTGTCCATTGCCTGGACCCGTTTATATCCGACGGGTGAAGAAGAAACACCAAATGAAGAAGGCATTCGTTTCTATAAAGAATTGTTCCGGGAAATGAAGCGCCTCAATATTGAACCGCTGGTGACCTTGCATCACTATGAACCGCCACTGAATTTATCGTTAAAATATAATGCCTGGGTTGACCGGCGGCTGATTGATTATTTCGTCCGCTTTGCGAAAACCTGTTTTGAAGAATTTTCGCCTTACGTAAAGTACTGGCTGAATTTCAATGAGGTCGATTCGCTCATCCGTCATCCGTTCACAACCGGCGGGATTATTCCGGAAATGTGCAATGGCAGGGAAATGCAGTGCTATTATCAGGCGCTTCATCATCAGTTTGTCGCCGCAGCAAAAGTGGCTTTGCTTTTGAAGGAGTATCGTCCGGATGCCTTGATGGGCTGCATGCTTTCCAAACTGACGACTTATCCATACACCTGCCGTCCGGAAGACGTTGCTGCGACGCTGGATAAAAATCTGGATAACATGTTCTATTCCGATGTGATGGCATTTGGCGAATATCCGCGCTTGAAGATGAAACAGCTCGAAAAACAGGGAATTCAGATTGAAATGGAAGACGGCGATCTCGAGCTGATCAAAAAGGGAACGGTGGATTTCATCTCCTTCAGTTACTACATGTCCACGACAGAAACGACCGACCCGAATGCGGAACGGACTCCGGGAAATACGATTATCGGGGTTAAGAATCCATATCTGGATACTTCCGAATGGGGCTGGCAGGTGGATCCGGTCGGCTTGCGGATCTCTTTAATTGAAATGTACGACCGTTACCGTAAGCCTTTATTTGTCGTGGAAAACGGGATTGGCTCCAAAGACGTTCTGGAAGCAGACGGCTCCATTCACGATCCGTACCGGATTGAATATTTCAAAGCGCATTTCCTGGAAATGGAAAAAGCGGTTGATGCGGGGGTTGAACTGATGGGCTATACAAGCTGGGCGCCGATCGATCTGATCTCGCTTTCGACCAATCAGATGTCCAAACGTTACGGATTCATCTACGTCGATCAGGATGATCTGGGAAACGGAACCTTAAAACGCTACAAGAAAGACAGTTTTGACTGGTATAAGAAAGTCATAGCGACGAATGGCGCATTCCTTCACGAAGACTGAAATTACATCGAAAAAATGAATGTTTACTTTCCTTCAGGAAAATTTTGGAATTTAAAGGATGAAGAAAATGGACTCTTTTCTGCATGAAAAAGCAGGAAAGAGTCTTTTTTTAGGTGTGCCCGGCGAGGCATACACCTAGGTGGTGCAAGTCCACTATGGGAGCGTAT
>JBJEFF010000023.1:0-3761 GCA_051873775.1 Allobaculum sp.
AATCAGTTCATAGTCACCCGGAATCTCTTCTTCGATATCTTCAAAGAAATCGACGACAAAAGCATGGAACCCCGGACCGCCATGACGGGTATTGGCACTCAGGATCAGATCATTTTCATCTTCGCGGACCACAATTTTACCTTGCGGGCACACGAGAATTTCAACCGCATGACTGCGGTCTTCAATCTGGACTCCTTCACGTTCACATAAGGCACCAAGTACCTGGTAGATTTCATCCATTTCCTTGGCATTGCGTTCTTTACAGATTAATTGGACAAACATAATTTCAGCCCTTCCTATCGTTTATTCAGTCTATCGATTCTATCGGATCGATTTAAAAGTTTTTCTTTTTATTATTTTTATTTTTATAATCCACTGTCCGAAAACCATCCCGGTTATTGGGACAGCGGATTTCACATCCATCGTAACAAGAATAACGCATTTTCCGTGACCTTTTCCAATTGAAGCCCGTATCCCTGCTCTTCAAGATGAATTTTTTTTCATTTCACTGAAAATCTGCCGGTCGCATTTTTCCGGTCATAAAGAATGTGACTATTGAAGGATGAATCCGTATAATCGATTATACTGTTTAACAGAGGTGAAATTATGAATCAGATTGCATC
This sequence comes from Allobaculum sp., assembly GCA_051873775.1. Taxonomy (GTDB): domain Bacteria; phylum Bacillota_I; class Bacilli_A; order Erysipelotrichales; family Erysipelotrichaceae; genus Allobaculum. The sequence continues at coordinate 624 of JBJEFF010000023.1, forward strand.
CGATTGGAAAGATTATGAAGTTCTCGATGCCGGCGGCAGAGAAAAACTGGAACGATGGAATGATATCATTCTGCGCCGTCCGGATCCGGTTGCCTTATGGCCGATTGACAATGAATCGCAGTGGAAAAAAGCGCATGCGATCTATCACCGCTCCAACAAAGGCGGCGGTAAATGGGAGTTTAAAAAACCGATTCAGGAATACTGGACGATCTCCTATAAAGATCTGCGCTTCAAAATCTCGCCGACGGGATTCAAGCATACCGGATTATTCCCTGAACAGGCAGCAAACTGGGATTTCATTATGGAAACGATCCGCCAGGCAAAGAAAGAAAATCCTGAACGCCCGATCCGGATTCTGAACCTGTTTGCCTATACCGGCGGAGCCACCATGGCTGCCGCAAAAGCAGGTGCTGATGAAGTTGTGCATCTCGATGCATCGAAAGGCATTAATGCATGGGCAAAGGAAAATATGGAACTCAACCACCTCCAGCATAAGAAGATCCGCTTTCTCGTGGACGATGTCATGAAATTCCTTGCCCGCGAAAAACGCCGCGGACGGACCTATGATGGCATTATTATGGATCCGCCTTCATACGGACGCGGACCGAACGGAGAAGTCTGGAAACTGGAAGACAATATTTACGATTTACTCGTCGAAGCCGGCAGTCTGCTTTCTGACCAGCCGTTATTCTTCCTGGTCAATCTGTATACAACCGGATTCCCGCTGACTACACTGCGCCAGACTCTTGAGCGCACTGTCGGCAGAGAACATGGCGGTTTTGTGGAAGTGGGCGAAACGCTGCTTCCGATCACTCAGGGGAATGCCCTGCTTCCGTGCGGTTTATTTGGCAGATGGACATCCTTTGATACGGGTCGGCGCTAGTTCTGTTCTTTTGTATTCATCTTTATTCTTTCAGATGATCTCGATCTTTTTCTGAGTCAGTATTCCTTACACAGTTAAATATCATTCAACCTGATAATTCAGCAACCCGGTCATGCGCCGGGTTTTCTTTTTCTTTATAGAGAGCGGCATTTAAACAGCAGAAAAAAATCTTGCCGGATCGGTTTCCGGCAAGACTCTGTGTCATCTGTTTTGAGGTTTATTGAGCAGTGCGGATGACTATTCAGCAGGAACTGCGAATGCACCGAATTCATCATTGATGAATTTTTTGATGTCATCGGATTTCAGAACTTCAACTAAAGCTTTAACAGCTTCGTCATCTTTCTTGTCTTCGCGAACAGCGATGATGTTCTGGTAAGTTTTAGCAGCTTCGGAATCAGCAGCTTCAGTAACTAACAGATCATCTGTTACTTCGGAAGTTAATGCATAGTTACCGTTCAGGATACCGAAATCGATATCTGGGAGTTTGGAAGCAACCTGGTCAGCAGCGATTTCAACGATGTCGAGGTTCATCGGGTTTTCAGTGATGTCGTTGATTGTAGCCGTTGCGATATCAACATCATCTTTTAAAGTAATCCAGCCCTGATCTTCGAGCAGGAATAATGCACGTGCTTCGTTTGTCGCATCGTTTGGAATTGCAATCTGAGCGCCTTCTGCAATTTCATCTACGCTTTCGTGTTTCTGGGAGTAGATTCCGAGTGGTTCGTAGTGGATTGCACCAGCGGATACCAGATAACCGTCAACGCCTTCTTCGTAGTTGTTGTCTGCATTGTAGCTTTCCAGATATGGGAAGTGCTGGAAGTAGTTTGCATCAAGGGAACCATCAGAAGTAGATGGGTTGATGTTCGGATAATCAGAGAATTCTACGATTTCCAGATCATAGCCTTTGTCAGCCATCAGTTTTTTAGCTTCTTCAAGAATTACGCCGTGCGGGCTAGTTGTTGCACCGACTGTGATTTTAGTCAGTTCTGCGTTTGCTGTAGAGCTGTCTGCAGTGCTGGAAGTTGTGGAACTGCTGGTACTGCTAGAGCTGCATCCTACAAGTCCGGCAGCTAATACTGAAGCAGCAAGTAAAGTGTTTAATTTTTTCATTTCCGTATCCTCCTAATTAATACTGATTAACACTTATATAAAAACAATTGAATTGCACATCAATTATTGATGCCGAGATTTTACATCGTCCTGCTTTCAGATATGCAGGACTTTTCGAACATAGTATCGGAATGTTCAGTTTTTGGGGATTAATGGGTTGTCTTTTTAACGAGCCAGTCTCCGAACAGCTGAATAATCGAAATGATAATCAGAAGCAGGAATAAAACGACGTAAGTGATATCGCCCATCTGTCTCTGCCATCCGAATCGGATCGCCAGGTCACCAAGACCTCCGGCACCAACTGTACCGACGATTGCGATCTGTCCGATAACTGCGATTAAAGTAATGGTCATTCCGCGGATCATACCCGGAATGTTCTGTTTCAGATAAACGTGCCGGACGATTTCCCAGGGACTCATCCCCATGGAGATGCTCGCTTCCACAATTCCTTCCGGAATTTCTTCCATTGCCGATTCCATCTGACGGGCAACGAAAGGAATTGTACCGACAATCAGTGGTACGAAAGCCATTTTGATACCGATCGTGGTATGGAAGATGAGGCGGGTGAGTCCGGAAAGCATCGGGATCAAAATAACGAACGGGATAGCCCGAAAGAGGTTAATAATCTTATCGAGTACCCAGAAAACCGGTTTGTTCGGACGGATACCTCCCGGTTTTGTCACCATGATAATGACCGCAATCGGTAAGCCGATCACAAAGGAAACAACTCCGGTCACAATCAGCATGAATAACGTGTCAACAATAGCCTGCGGGAATACGTGAGAGTATTCGATGACATTTGGCATCCAGTTAGTCAATGTGTCCACGTTTAATCACCTCCACTTGAATTCCATCTTCCCTGAAGCAGGAGATAGAGTTGCGAATATCTTCATCCTTACCTTTCAGAATGCAGACAAGCGTTCCAATCGGGGAATCCTGCAGGATTTCAACGTTTCCGAAAATGATCGAGCAGTCAACATTGAAGCGGCGCGAGATCTCGGAAATCATCGGATGGGATGTATTGGTCTGGTCATACTGCAGACGGATGAGCTGTTCATCCGGTTTCAGCTGGGTTAGCGGATGATTCTGTTCAATCAGTTCATCGATCTTATTGGCGTTGCTTGCGGTGGAAATGAATTCTTTCG
>JBJEFF010000024.1:0-19430 GCA_051873775.1 Allobaculum sp.
TTATCGATCAGCTTGATTCATGGATGATCCCACACGATTTTCCATAGAGCCAAAAAGAAACTGCCAACCTTTGAAAGAAAAGAACAGGTCGCAATCATTGAAGAATAATAAAAAGAATCCGAAAACTCAGATAGTTCGGGTAGAACAAAAAAACGCATGAACTTAAGAAAGATCAACTCTTTCGCGGTTCATGCGTTTTTTGATGAATTCTGTTTTGAACTGTTTAAAAAAATCCGCATCCGGTCTGTGTCATAGCGTTTTGTATTGCGCAGATATTCGAGCAGCATTTCTTTTCTGGCAGGACTTGGAGTAATCAGCGTATTTTCGAGATAGTCGGCAAGAAGCTGTGTGTCCATGATGATCATCAGCGGGAACGTGTCATCTCCGATTCGCCATTCATTCTGCATCACCCGGCGGTACGGATATTCTATATCTTTCAGTACAGGCTGAAGTTCATCCGGATCCCGAAGCAGATCGCTAAGTAAATGGAGTGTTTTCGATTTGAGATAGGAGTGACCCGTCTGTATGGACAGTCTTGAGCAGGCACGGACAAGACTTTTGGCAAGATAACTGCGCATCTGCGCCATTACCACAGGATCAGTACGGGAATACTTCTTTTCAAAGGCTTCAAGAGCGGGAAGACTCTGTGCTTCGAGTTCAAGGCGGGTGAGTTTGTTCTGCCACTCAAGCGTGGTCTGTTGCATGGCTTCGAAAAACTGCGGGTCGCTGTAGCCGAGCCGATTCTGAATCTGCAGGCGAATATGTTCAAGTTCATCGTCTTTCAGGCAGGAAGCCTGCGCGAAGAGAAAAAGACGGCAGAGATGTTTCTGATCGGATTGCGTGTTTTCAAGGATAACGTTGAAAGATTCCGGGCGCATGTTTTTTTCTCCTTTCGCAAAGTAGCGGTAAAAAGTCCGAATGAAAAGAAAATTTCATTTTCAGCAGAAAAAAGAAATGAGAATTTCTAAGTGATTTCAGTTTACTGAATCAGCGGCTAGAACAGAAATCAAAATGACCGAAAGTGAGATATAAAAACAAACGGATGGATGAATCATAATCCACCGCAAATCAGGAAACTGAAGAAGATATTGAATATCGACCATAATTTATAATGAGTTATTTTTATGCTTCACTACCAAAGACAGAATACCTGATGAAACTTATTCGGATAATATTTATCCGCATACATTGTCATAATAATATAAATAAGATTTAATTCAAAGAAAAATACTTTTGTCGGCTATATCGGCTACAATTTTTTAAGAGGTTTAGGTTTGAATCACCGGATGTGCTATAACATTACATGAAATTCAGATATCCCTTTTAAGATAGAGGGGAGAAGTTTCGTATGAATAAAGGAGAAAATGGTATGGCAAAAAAGATCATACAAGTCGATGAGAAAGTCCCGGGAAGTCTTCTTTTCCCGCTTTCGGTCCAGCATCTGTTTGCGATGTTCGGCGCGACGGTATTAGTTCCATTTGTTTTAGGCATTAACCCGGCGATCGTTCTGTTCATGAACGGTGTCGGTACCTTGTTATTTATTGCGATTACCAAAGGTAAAGCTCCGGCATATCTGGGAAGCTCGTTCGCATTCCTCGGACCGGCAGGGATTGTTATCGCAAAGTGGGGTTACCCTTATGCATTAGGCGGCTTCGTTGCGGTCGGTGCTCTGGGCTGCATTCTGGCGTTTATCATCAAGAAGTTCGGTACGGACTGGATTGATGTCGTTCTTCCGCCAGCTGCCATGGGACCGGTTGTCGCTTTAATCGGTCTGGAATTATCCAGCTCTGCCGCAAGTACGGCAGGTCTGTTAGGCGATCAGGTTGAAATGACAAACGTCATTATCTTCCTCGTCACTTTAGGAACCGCAATTATCGGAAACCTCTGCTTCCGTAAGTTCTTCGCAATCATTCCGATTCTGATTGCGGTCATCGCAGGTTATATCACTGCGGCTTGCCTTGGTGCCGTGGATTTTGCGCCGATTGCGCAGGCACAGCTCTTCCAGCTGCCGAATTTCCAGTTCCCGAAATTTTCACTAGGCGCCATTATGACGATGCTGCCGGTTATTCTGGTTATTACTTCCGAACATGTCGGGCACCAGATTGTCACCAGTGAAATCGTCGGCCGCGATCTGATCAAGGATCCGGGTCTTGACCGTACAATTTTTGCGGATAACTTCTCGACCATGATTTCCGGTTTCGTCGGTTCCGTTCCGACAACCACTTATGGTGAAAATATCGGTGTTATGGCTTTAACTGGTGTTTATTCCGTATGGGTTATCGGTGGTGCGGCTGTTCTGTCGATCTGCTGCGCATTTATCGGACCGCTCTGCGCTCTGATTCAGTCCATTCCGTCCGCAGTTATCGGTGGTATTTCCTTCCTGCTCTATGGAATGATTGGTGTATCCGGTCTGCGTATTCTAGTCGACAAGAAAGTTGATTATGCCAATACAGTCAACCTGATTCTGACTTCCGTTGTCTTTGTTGTCGGACTTTCCGGAATCACCATCAAACTCGGCGACATTACACTGTCCGGAATGGTGCTTGCGGCTTTAACCGGTATTCTGTTATCGCTGATGATTTACATCTTCAACAAATGTCATCTGCTCAATGAAAGCTCTTCAGAACCAGTGGATTCGCTTTAAATTAAATTTGTGTTAAATCAAGGTTGAGACGGCTTGCTTGTTTATGCAAGCCGTTTTTTAACACACACCCAAATATGAACCTGATCTTTTTGTGTTGACAGCAGAGAGCGGATTCGGGAGTATAATGTTCTGGCTAAAAAATTCAAAACGACAATAAGAAGTTTTGATGAAAGGGAAAGGAGAAACTTATGACACCGGATAGTCTGACACGGCGAACTCGTTCATACGATGAAATAGAACACGGCGCGCAAAATTCTTCCTTCCCGGATAAACTGAAAATACTGCTTACCTATCCCATTGTACGAAGAATTCTCTGGCTTCTTTGTGGCTGCCTTTTCATGTACTGGATCGGCGGTGCAATGTTCTGGCCGCTTTCTACAAAGATCATCGGAATGGCGGCTTGTGTCCCGGTGGCGATTCTCGCATCGGATTCGTTTTTTGGATGGAAAAGGCCCAGATCCGGAATTCCGGTTTTACTGACGCTGATTCTGTTCGGTTATACGCTCGTCCAGTTCCTTTTCAGTCCGTCTGACAGGAGTCCTGGAATATGGGGATGGGTGCTGACTCCGTTTTTTGCGGTCGCATCGGTCTTTTTCGTGATTCCGTTACTAGGCATCATTCAGAAAGGCGCAAAAAGAAAAACTCTAAAAAACGGACGCAATGTCCCTTCATGGCGTTTTGCGCGCAGTGTCGATAAAGTGCTGAACGGTCCGCTTTTCTGGTGGGCATGTGTACTTGTCGCTGCTGTCAGCATGATTCTGATGATGCGGCAGGCATTTTCACTGGATGTCTGGATCGATGAATCGTTTTCGATGGCTCTCATACGCCATTCCTATCTGGAGATGATTCAGCTGACCGCCATCGATGTTCATCCTCCATTGTTCTATCTGATTCTCAAAACCGGAGTGTCTTTGCTGAGGCTGGTCTTGAGGAGTATGAATCCGATTATCGCGGCGCGTCTGATCTGCCTGATTCCGTATTTCATTCTTTATTACGTAGGATACAAAGATATACGCAAATACTGCGGTAATTTTGTTGCCGGTATCTATATTGTCGCGCTAAGTTTTGCTCCGCAGTTATTCGAATATAGTAGTGAGATCCGGATGTACGGATTTTCGATGTTATGGATTCAGCTGCTGATTGTGGCGATCCTCCGGTTGGTGAAAGAGGGTCCCTCCAAGAAAGTCTGGATTGAACTGGGATGCTATTCGCTCTGCGCGGCTTATACCCACTACTATGCCGCCCTTCTGGCAGGGTTCTGCTGGCTGTTTATTCTGTGGTGGATCGGCTTAAACGCAAAAAGGGAAGACCGTCTGATGGCATTAAAAATCATCGGCTACTGTATTCTCGGGTATGCTCCATGGTTATTTGTGCTTTACCGCCAGCTCAGAAAAGTTTCAGCGGATTACTGGATTGCGTCAATTGATGCGAATGCATTTCAGTCCTATTTCTCGTTTGTGCTGGGCAGTGGTTTTGTGCTGGTTGCCTGTGTCTTTTTCATGGGCATACTCGCCAAACGAAAGAGTCCGCTAAAATGGAAAGAAGTACTTTCAAACTGGCTCATTGCAATGCCGTTTTTTATCATCGCCTGCGGTCTGTTTGTCACCTTCATGGTGCGTCCGCTCTATGTGAACCGTTATGCATTTGCGGCGATTCTGCCGCTGATTCTCGGCGTGGCATTTAAATCGCAGACCATCCGCAATCCGATGATCCGACTGCTGCTGGTGTGCTGTATGGCTCTTGCCGGACTAGGACAGATGAGCACGTCCTATCAGATCATGAATCATGATCGTCAAATGGCAGCTTCGCTGATCGGAACACTGAATGCCAATTTCGAAGATATCCCGGTGGAGGATACGCTGATCATTACCGATAATACTCACACGTGGCGAAATCTTCATGAAATGGTCGACTATCCGATTGCGGCCATGCCCGATATCGAATTTGATGAACCGATTTCCGAGCCGGTCTATGGCAGCATGCCCACAGTAAATGCCCAGGATGACATCCTCTCCTTACTGGACAAGAAGAAAACGATCCTTTTCGTCTTCGTGGATGAGAATGACGCGAGCTACTACCGCGCAAATGAAAAGCTCTACATACGTCAGGTTAAACAGCAGGACTATGGTTCAACATTCCATGAGCTGACAATTTTTACCGTTGAACTTAAAAACCTCGAATAAAGTTCAGTAATACTATTCCGATTGATTGTTCGCTTTCAACAGTGCCTGATGGCGCCGGCGCCGGACAATCAGTCGTTCAAAACTCCCATTTTCAATAAATTCCGCCAAGGTATACTGCTCGAGCATCGTCACGGTGCAGGCAAGATTCCCGGCGGTTTTTTCGTATAAATTCAGCAGTGAGACGGGAAGAACCATATAGCTTAAACGCAGGGAAGAGGAAAGCGACTTGGAAAAGGTATTGAGATAAATCACTTTCTCATGATGATCCATCGCATAAAGCGTCTGCAACATCGGTCCGTTCTGGAAAAATTCGGAGTTGAAGTCATCTTCAATCAGATAACCTTCTTTTTTCGCAATCCAGGAAAGATAAGCCTTGCGTCTTGCCGGAGAAGCTTTGATCAGCTCGGGGAAACTCGAAAACGGGGAAACATGCAGAAACTGACTCGACGAGTGTTCCAGCTGGTCAGGTTTGATGCCCTGTGCATCCATCTCCAGTTTTTCAATGGTCGCATTGGAAGCCTGATATACCTGTTCGATGACCGGATAACACGGATTTTCGATCGCAACATGGAAGTCGTTTTTGAACATGCGGCATAGGAGAAAGTAAAGTTCCTGCGTTCCGGAGGCAATGACGATCTGTTCAGGCTGAACAGCCATTGAACGGTTATGGACAAGGTAACTGGCGATCACATTGCGCAGTCTTGCGCTGCCAGCCCCCTTGCAGGTCTGCATCAGGTAATTGCGGTCACGGGACATGACAAGGCGCATCGTTTTAAACCATAGTGAAGCCGGGAAGTCCGGATCGGGATGAGAAACGTCCACTTCAAGAGGCTGAAAGGCAAACTGATTTTCTGCTTCCGGACGGACATTTCCTTCGAGCACAAAGAAACCTTTGCGTTCAACCGGCTGAATATAGCCTTCCTGTTCGAGCAGACTTAATGCCTGTTCGACCGTAGAAAGCGAAAGATGCAGGTCGAGCGCATACTGGCGCTTGGACGGCAACTTTTCATTGGCGGCTAGTTTTCCGGATTCGATATCTTTCCGTATGTGACGGTAAAGCGAAAGCGCTAACGGTTTTTCTAAAGCGTAACTGATCATCTGGTCTGCTCCTTTTTTCTTTTTCTGAACCTTTTGAACAGGTCAGATATGAGTATACTGGAAACCAGATCATGAGTGAAACAAAAAAGAAACAGCCCTGAAAAAAGGACTGTAAGGGGAGTATATGATGAAAGCAACTCTACAACCGACAAAGTATCCGAAACGCAGTTCGGTTTTATGGATCACGACATGCGGTTTATTTATGGGACTGACCATTATTCTGTCGAGCTTCGGTGTTCCGGTACCCGGCGGTAAATTATACTTATGTGATATTGCGATTACGACTGCCGCGATTCTGCTTGATCCGGTCGGGGCCATGTTAGTGGGCGGCATCGGTTCCTTTATCGGGGATGCCCTGTTCTACCCGGCTCCGATGTATGTATCGCTTGTCGTTCACGGCCTTCAGGCTTTTGTGATCAGCTGGTGTGCCCATAACACATTTAAAAACAAGCCGTTTTACGGCGCTCTTCTCGGAGTCGTTCTCGGTACGATTATTCTTGTGACCGGCTACACCTTAGGCAAAATCTATATTTATTCCACCTTTGAATATGCGATGCTTAAACTTCCGTTTGAAATCGCTCAGGGTGTGATCGGTGCTTCATGCGGTCTGATTCTGACTTATGGCTGTCACCTGAAGCAGATCTGGGACAAACGCATGGACGCTCACCGGTAGAGTAGTGACAGATTAAACAATGATTCAATAAAAGATTAGGAGCCTGAAACGGCTCTTTTCTTTTAGCGATTCTGGACAAATTACCTTTCCAACAGAGACAATATGGATGCAGAAATTCAGATAAACAGGATTCTGATCCGCCTGCGAAGAAGAAAAGCGAATCAGAATGAAAGGAACTGACGATGAACTATTCAGCAATTGTATTAGCCGCCGGCAGCGGAAAACGCACCGGACTGGCATTTAATAAAGTGCTTTATCCTTATCAGAACCGCCCGATTCTCGATTATTCGCTCGACCGGTTTGAAGCGGATGAAGAGTGCAGCCAGATCGTCGTGGTTGTGGCAGACCACGAAAAAGAAGATATGGAAAAACAGTTTGCACGGACGAAGACTGTGTTTACAACCGGAGGAAAGGAACGGCAGGATTCCGTTCTTAATGGACTTGAACTGGTGAGTGAAGAATATGTGCTGATTCATGACGGAGCCAGACCTTTTGTTTCTGCTGATTTAATCGGGCGAATCAAAACTGCCCTTCAGACACATCGTGCCGTTGTTCCGGGTATTGAAGTCGTCGATACGATCAAGGAGATCGATGATAAAGGCTACTTTTCCCGCTCGCTGATCCGATCACACCTTCGCGCAGTCCAGACACCGCAGGCATTCCGGACGGATTTAGTTATCCGGTCTCTGAAACAGGTGAAAGAGAAGGAACTGAGTGTCACCGATGATGCGATGGCTGTCGAACTGATCATGCAGGTCCGAAGCTATTGTGTTGAAGGTGATCCGGCGAATTTTAAAGTGACTTCTCCTCTTGATCTGCAGCAACTCGAAAATAAAGCATAGGATCGTAGTCTCTGAATAAAAACAAAGAAAAAGAAAAAATGGACGGACAGCTTTTCATCTGCTTCGTCCATTTTTACATTCTAGGCTTCAAGATGAGCTTTAACCGTATCGTAAATCTCTTTCATCTGTGCCTGATCCTTCAGACCGATGACAAGAGTTTCGCCATCATGATCTTTGAGCACCAGATATTCCGGGGCATTGGTATAGGAATACAGAGTATAGGAACCAAATTCTTGATTGTGGAAGGTACCGACCGCAAGCCGCATCGATCCGATACCGTTGTCACGTGTGCCGACCTGCAGATCATCCTGATATTCAATGGTTTCAATGTCGGAGTATTCGACTGTGGTTCCTTTCCAGAAGGAAGCGTCCAGATTCATGGATTGCGGTCCGCATTCCACATTCACATTACCGGTAAACAGCACAACCGCCACAATAACTGCCACAACGATTCCCACAGCGGAACTGATCCAGCTCCAGATTTTTTCGGACTTGGATTTTCCGGCATAGACAATTCCTTTCTTGCGGTCCTTACGGTAAATCGAATAGGAATAGATCATCGGCGCAAAAATGAGAATAAGTACTGTGCAGACGTTAAAGCTGACTGTAAAATCTGCAGGCAGAAACGCGGCAAGGATCATCAGAAGACCGGCCACCACCCAGAGCTTGCCGGCAAACCGGTGGGTTTTATTCCAGTTTTCTTCATTGTGCAAGGTCCAGTAGATTTTGATTCCGAATGTCGGATTCTGTTTCACTTTCGGCATAAAGTTGCCAAATACGGTAAACAGCACCCCGAGCAGCAGACTCATACCGGCAACCATCGAGAAAGACTGATTAAAAACCTGATAGTAAATGGTGATATAGATTCCGATTGAGACAATTGGCACAATCCAGAACATGATGGTCAGAGCTTTCGAATTCTGTTTTTTCTTTTCCTGATCTTTCAGCACGAAAAACAGGGAAAGCCAGTCCAAAGCAAGTGTAATCAGTGGTAAGCCGAAAACGATAAATGCGCGTCCTTTGAAACCATCCGCAATTCCGTCCGGTCCCCAGTGTGTCGGGGTATCCGGAGAGATACGGTTCCAGTTGAGCAGACCGAAAAGCATCGGCATCAGCAATACAATGGATGTGGCGATGATTTTATTCTTATATTTTTTAATCATGATGAGTATCTCCTTTTAAATCGGCAAGCCAGAGCATGGTTTCCTCCAGAACGGAGGTATTGATCTCATAGAAAATGAATTTTCCCTCACGGCTGTCACGAATGAGATCGGCGTTTTTTAACACGGATAAGTGGCGGGATATGGATGGTCCGCTCACATCAAAGTGGTCCGTGATTTCCCCGGCGGACATGCGTCCGTTTTTCAACAGATTCAGAATTTCACGCCTTATGGGATCCGCCAGTGCTTTGAGGGTCTCTTGTAAAGCCATGTTTTCACCTCATTTAACATTTAATCTAATTGTTAAACGTATTATGTCAGACGGCTGGTCATAAGAAAAGAGGGAAGTTTAAAAATGTAAGATTTCGAAAGTGACGGAAGCGAAAGAGTAGGCCGGAAAAATTAATAATCAAACAAAAATAGTTAATGGTTTTTTAAGGTACGCATTCGGATAAAATAAAATTGACTAGATACAATACAGCTATTAGTGAGCCGATAAATAATATGAAACCAGTAGAATGTAAAGAATGGACGAATCTTGCAACGGGACTGACGGCTGAACAGGCGAGTCAGGCAGCGCGCAATATCATTGAAACCAATCCGCAGAAACCGATCAAACAGCTCGTTTTTGAAGAAGTATTCTCCTTTTTTAATATCATTAACTATATCCTTGCCGCTTTTGTGCTTTATACGGGCAGTTACCGCAATCTGATGTTCCTCGGGATTGTGCTGTGCAATACAGTTGTGAGTCTGTATCAGAAAATTCACTCACGGCACATCCTCAATAAGCTTGCCCTCCTGCATGCCCAGAAATACGAGGTTCTGCGCGATGGCAGGTTTGAGACCGTTGCGATGGATAAGATTGTCGAAGGGGATCTGATACGCCTTGGCAGCGGTTCGCAGATTCCGTGTGACGGCATCGTCCGCAAAGGAGAATGTCAGGTGAACGAAAGTCTGTTAACCGGTGAAGCGGATGCGCTCGAAAGAAATGCCGGGGGTTCGCTTTACGGGGGTTGCTTTGTGGTCAGCGGCAACTGCCTGATGCAGGCCGTGCTTGTCGGCGATGCACAGTATATGGCTTCCATCATCAAGGAAGCCAAGCGGGATACCCTCCATCCGAGCAAGCTTCGTGATTCGCTCGATTCGCTGATTAAATTCTGTTCAATCATTATTTTTCCGGCAGGAGCAGCGCTCTTTTTAAAGCTGATCCTCTATTCAAAGATTCCGCTTAATGATGCGATTCTCAATACGACCGCTTCGATGATCGGTATGATTCCGGAAGGGCTGATTATTCTCACATCCACTGCACTTGCGACAGCGGCTGTGAAGATGGCACGTAAGAAAGTTTTAGTTCATGAGCTTTACTGCATTGAAAACCTGGCCCGTGTCGATACGCTCTGTCTCGATAAAACCGGTACGATTACCAGCGGTAAGATGAATGTCAAAGGGCTTGTCCCCGCCAGTAAAGACTACACTGAAGAAGATTTAAAACAGATGATTTCGGATCTGATGCACTCGCTTGAAGATGATAATCTAACCGCTGAAGCGCTGCATCAGTATACCGAGGATCTTCCGGCTACGAAAAAAGCAGACAAGACGTTCCCGTTCTCGTCTGCGAAAAAGTGTTCGGCTGCCGTTTTCGGTGACGAAACGTATTATCTTGGTGCTTACACATTCCTGTTTGAACATGCGGATTCGCACGTCATGAGAGAGATTGATCAGTATGCGGAAAAAGGACTGCGTGTTCTTGTTCTCGCAAAAGGTCCGCAGGCAGATTCACTTGAAAAAGGAAATTACGAGCTTTGCGGACTGATTCTGATTGAAGATGAACTGCGCCCCAATGTTGAAAACATTCTCGGCTATTTTAAGAAGCAGGATGTTACTCTTAAGGTTATTTCCGGTGATAACCCGACTACCGTCGCCTCGATCGCAAGACGTGCCGGACTCGAAGGAAAAAGCATTGATATGTCCACCGTCAGCGATGATCAGATTGCCGATGTGGTTCGCGAGTATTCGATATTCGGCCGTGTTACCCCGATTCAGAAACGGCAGATGGTGACCGCCCTCCAGAAGTGGGGACACTGTGTGGGCATGACGGGTGACGGTGTCAATGATGTCATGGCGCTTAAACAGGCGGACTGTTCCATCGCAATGGGCACCGGTGCTCAGGCGGCCATGAGTGTGGCATCGATGGTTCTGCTAGAAGATCAGTTCTCCGCAATGCCGGATATCGTGTCGCATGGACGATGTGTCGTCAACAACATCCAGAGAACAGCTTCACTCTTCCTGGTTAAGACCGTCTTCTCTTTTTTACTGACGGTTCTGACGGTTGTGTGGATGCGTGAATATCCGTTTGTGCCGATTCAGCTGACCTTGATTTCGTCGATCTGCATCGGTATGCCGGCATTCTTCCTGACGTTTGAATATGATATCAGCCGTATTCGGGGAAATTTCCTCGTCAGTGTCCTTTCAAGGGCGATTCCGGGTGCTGTTGCGGTCAGCAGTATGATCTGCGTACTCTATATTCTCGTCAATATCGGTTTCCTCGGTCTGAGTCCGGAAGTCTATAAGACGATGTGCACGCTGCTGACGATGCTTAATGGCATGCTCGTGCTGTACATGATCTGTTACCCGATGTCGATTCTGCGTCTGGTGGTCATGTTATTCTGTCTGGGCTGCGGTGTCGTAGCGGTTATGTTCCTGCGACCTGTTTTCATGTTACAACCGCTTCCGTGGTATGCCTTCCTCTGTTTACTCGCACTTGGAGCCGGCGATGCGTTTATGATGTTCTGGCTTGCCGCACTGCCATGGAGACGAATTCTTTCCCGTTTTATACGGCTAAAGAAACCTAAAAAATCAGGGAAAAAACCTGAATAGTGCTTCAGCAGTACATATGAAGAAATTGAAAAATGCCTGCCGGATCCGGCAGGCATTTTGTGTCTATAGAGATTTATCCTTCTACGCGCAGAGATTTGATTTTCTGATCGGAGAGAGGTTTGTCAGAGCGGTTAGTGCGGACATTTGCGATCGCATCAACGGCATCCATACCTTCAGTAACTTTACCGAAAGCGGCATATTCACCATCGAGCCATGGAGAATCGGCATGCATGATGAAGAACTGGCTGCCTGCAGAGTTCGGGTTCATAGCACGGGCCATGGAAAGAACACCGCGTGTGTGTTTGAGGTCGTTCTGTTTGAAGCCGTTGTTCGCAAATTCACCATGGATGGTATAACCAGGTCCGCCGGTTCCGTTGCCTTTCGGGTCACCGCCCTGAATCATGAAGCCTTTGATGACGCGATGGAAAATCAGACCGTCATAGAATCCTTCGTTGGCAAGTTTTTCGAAATTTTTAACAGTTTCAGGCGCTTTTTCCGGATAGAGTTCACCTTTGATGACATCACCGTTTGTCATGGTGAGGGTAAATGTTTTCATAAATACCTCCTGGAATGAAATGAGATCTAAGATCTGTCTGGTTCTATTCTACCGGTTTAAAAAAGCAAGGAAAGAAGAATGAACCGCAAAAACCAATTCGCAAAACAGATTGGACAGATTCAAAACAGAATTCTGTAAAATTGAATAGAATATTACTAAGCCGCAAACGGAATCCGGATGAAATCATCCGGAAAAGTCAGACCGATATAAAACGGTCAGAGGGGGAGACGGAAGATGAAACGAATTTATTTATGTGCACTCAGCGATCCGGTAAAGCAGGGCTACCGCTTTGAACAGTGGATTCCGATTCTGAAAAACTGCGGGATTGAAATGGAACTTTCACCGTTAATCAGCCGTGAAGTCACCCCGAAAGAAAAGGCAGATGACTTTAACCACGCCCTGCGCAGCTGCCGTTACAGCTGGATCTTTGATGTATCCGGCGGCAATCTTGCCAATCTCGTACTGCCTTACCTCGATTATGAAGTGTATAAACAGGCACCGACCTACTATGCGGCTTTTTCCGACGGCACATGTATTGTCAATGCGCTTGCAACCCGTTCGAATAAAAAAGCACTCCTCTTTCCGATATGGAATCAGGAACAACTCGATCATATTGTGCAGATTGTGGAAAAAGACGAGTGTCGTCCTTCAATTCAACCACTTGGCGATGACCACGGCTTCGGTCGGCATGCCCGCATTTACGGCGGCAATATCCGCTGCTTTCTCAAACTTGCCGGTACGATCTACATGCCGGATCTGACCAACAGCTATCTGTTTCTCGAATCGGCAAGTACGGGCTGGTATGCCTTTAATTCCATGGTCAGCCAGCTCAGTCAGATGGGCGCACTTGATTCGATCGGCGGTGTCATTTTCGGTCGCTTTAATGCGATTGAAAAAGAGTTCCACTTCGATCGTTCGGCAATGATCGATAAGATGAAACAGTTATTCGAAGAACTGTGTCCGGGCAAGATCGTGTTTTTTGATGCGCCTGGTATTGGTCATATTCAGGACAGCGAAGGGATCTGGATTTCGGCTGCCAAACCGTTCTATAAGCACGGTATGGAGGGCCTGCAGCCAAACCTTCGACCGGCTCAGACGGAAACAAAAGGCATCATGAAAGAAGAACCACAGCCTAAAGCTCCGGTTAAAGCGCAGGAAGTTTCACCGGTTCTTGGTGCGACCCAGAAACCGGCGGGTACTGTGATTCCGGCACCGGATTCCAAGAGCCGGCGTATGGCATTTTTAAAAGGACGCGCCAATCAGCGAAAAGAAGGCAAGTAAACTTACTTTCAGACCTTATAAGAGGAGGACGAGATGAGTCAATCAGAAACGAAGAAAAAAACGGATCCACCATTCAAGTCCGCCTCGAAAACCCGGACAGCGCAGGCTGATCTGAATGTGCTGAAACTGACCGACACGCAGAAAAAACTGCTCGAACATAAAAATATCACCACGTACTCCGAATTGATTCATACCTATCCGCTGCGCTATACCCACATTCTTCCCGCCGGGCAGTGGCAGGAAGGGGATGAAGTGCTTTTTGAAGGCACCATTCTACAGGTAAAAAGCAGTTCGCGGATTTCAAAAGGACGGATTGTAACGCGACTGAGTGTCTGGTTTGATCATAAAGAACTCGATGTGTCGATTTATTCGTACGGCTATTTTCCTTCAGTGTCTCAGGAAGAATCGATCACAATCTGCGGGATTTACCATGCCCCGAATTCAATCGGAGCACTGTGGACGAGTAAACAGTCGCTCCCTTCAGGTTTTGCGCTTTATCCGAACTATTCCATGCCGCCGAAAATGCGGCGCGATACGATGATCCGGATCATCGACAAAGCTTTAAAATACGTGGACAGACTGCCGGACCGGGTTCCGGCAAGTCTGCGAAGTAAATACCGCCTGCTTGATCAGAGTACTGCACTGCGCTATGTGCATCAGCCACAGAGCGAGCAGCAGCTTTATCAGGCGGTCCGCTCCTTAAAATACGAAGAGTTTCTATCGTTTCACTGCGCAAGACTCATGCAGTCCGAGCGTGTGGAGAAAACACCGAAAGTGTTTGATACCGGACTGATTGAAGCGAAAATTCAGGAACTTCCATATCCGCTAACACCCGATCAGCGTAAGGCAATTGATCAGGTTTTATCCGACATGCGTGATTCAATGGCAATGTATCGTCTGCTTCAGGGGGATGTCGGCTGCGGCAAGACAACCGTTGCGGCGTTGGCGGCTTATGCGTGTGCCCTGTCGGGTCAGCAGTGTGCACTGCTTGCTCCGACGGAAATCCTCGCCCGTCAGCATGTCAAGAGTCTGACGTCTCTTGGCATTGAATCCACGCTTTACTGCTCTTCACTGAAAGCAGCCGAAAAGCGCAGAATTCTCAGTGATTTAAAGGAAGGAAAGATCCAGATTATCGTCGGCACCCACTCGCTGTTTCAGGAAGGTGTGGAGTACTCGAATCTTGGTCTTGTCATTGCGGATGAACAGCAGCGATTTGGAGTCCTGCAAAGACGGGCACTGATTGAAAAAGGCCATCAGTGCGATGTGCTGCTGATGTCGGCAACACCGATTCCGCGCACCGCTGCTCACTTTCTGTACGGGGATATCGATTTATCCGTGATTCGAACCATGCCGCCCGGACGGATGCCGGTCAGAACGAAGTATTTCCGCTCTTCCTCGATGAAGCCGGTACTTGGCCGGATTCTTGAAGGAATTGAAAAAGAAGGCCGGCAGGTTTATGTCGTCTGTCCGGCGATTGAAGAAAATCTTGATGAAGATACCATTGCGGCGAAGAAAATCTATGACGGTATGGTTTCCGTCTTCAAGTCCCGTATTCAGGTCGGACTGCTGCACGGCAAGATGAAAACCGAAGAAAAAGAAGCGATCATGCAGGAATTCAAGGAAGGGAAGATTCAGATTCTCGTTTCGACGACCGTGATCGAAGTCGGAATTGATGTCGCAAACGCCACCATGATGGTGATCTATGATGCCCATCGCTTCGGCTTGTCCACCCTGCATCAGCTTCGCGGCCGCTGTGCCCGCGGCAGTAAACAGGGCGAATGTTATCTGCTTTCCTCATCTAAAACCGCTGAATCGGTGAGCCGTTTAAAAAAGATGGAAGAGCTCGATAACGGATTTGATCTGTCCGCCTATGATCTGCATATGCGTGGTCCGGGGGATCTTTTAGGAACTCGTCAGTCCGGTCTTCCGGCATTCATTCTCGGGGATGCCTCAAAGGATCTGAGTATGATGGACTGCTGTGCAAATGATGCCAAGGACATCCTCGCCCATCCGGAAAATGAGGAAAACCGGGCGATGATGGCTTATCTGCATCAGGCGATGAACCGGGCAATTATTGACTAGAACTTGTTTGATGAAAAGTCAGCCTGATCATCATCAAGCATAAAAAAACTTCCCGCGCGGGAAGTTTTTATTTATAGAAGTGTTTAGGCGTACAGGTCTGAATTAAAGAGCGCTGGTAATGGCTTCTTTTAATGCGTCGAAATCCGGTTTTTCAATCGATCCGGATTCGATGACCATGGCATCCTTTTCTGTGGCATCTTTGTAGCGCGGAATGATGTGAACATGGAAATGGTCAACAGTCTGACCGGCTGCTTCACGGCAGTTGGCAAGAATATTGACACCATCACAAGGCAGGCCTTTTTCCATAGCCTGACCGATTTTCTGAGCGATCGCAAAGATCTTACCGAGTTCTTCTGCCGGGTATTCAAGCAGGGAAGCGTAATGCTTTTTTGGCAGAATCAGGGCATGACCGGCACTAGCCGGGTTGATGTCAAAAATGACGCGCACATCTTCGTCTTCATAAAGGGTAGTGGATGGAATTTCACCATTAGCGATTTTGCAAAAAATACAATCCATAATCGAGATTCCTTTCTGGCAGCTGACAGAGTCAGCTGTATCCTCTTTATTTTACAGCCTTTTTCGCACAAATAAATGAAAAGCCAGGCTAAGGGGGTGCCTGGCTTTTCTTTCAAAGGGGTACGGTATGTGATCAGGAAACCTATACCGACAAACAAAAATGTTTTATGTTTGCGACGTCATTATAGCATAAGTGGAATTTAAATGACAAAATCGACCCATAACAGGCCTTGATCCGACCCTGAATCTCTTTAAATCTTGGAAAAAGTGGCGAGTCTGACCCAAAATCCTGTTTTAAGACTGAAAATAAATCCACTTTGGACACAACTTAATTTGTAGAAAATCCTATCTATGATTGTACGAGTGCTCACAGAGGCGGCCCTACGCCCGAAAAGAGGAAAAGGAAGTGCGAAAAAAGCCGGAATCTTCGATAAAAAGCCCGATATTTAGGCTATTTCCGTTATAAAAAGTCATCATGAAAAGGCAGGCAGTATGGATTGGACACGATGAAAGAAGTTACATGCCGGATTTGACACTGAGATTTTGTACTCAAATGAAAGAATTGTATAATTTGTTAGATATATCCTTCTATTGTCATGGGATTCAGCCCATGCGGAAATGCTTCCTGACAATAGAGCCGTAGAAAAATACGTGAGGATTGAAAAAATGATAAAAATGCAAGTATCACAGGTGGCTCAAGCTGTTGGCGGAACCCCTGTTCATATTGACCCTGATTCGCAGATCTGCGGTGTCGTGACCGATTCGCGAATCGTAGAACCAGGTATGCTTTTTGCGCCGATTGTCGGAGCCCGTGTCGACGGACATGACTTCGCGGCAAACGTCATGAAGCAGGGCGGTGTCATGCTCTGGCAGAAAGATCATGAAAACATACCGGAAGATGTGCAGGCCATTGTCGTGGATAACGTCGTCGAAGCGTTAGGACAGCTTGCCACCACATGGCTGGAGATCATCCATCCGCTGACGATCGGAATTACCGGCAGCAATGGCAAGACTTCAACCAAGGATTTCTGTGCCGATCTTTTCGGTACAAAATGGAAAACCTGGAAAACTCAGGGCAACCGCAACAGTGAAATCGGTCTGCCTCTGACCGTGTTTGAAGCCGATCCGGATACGGAAGTGCTGATTCTGGAAATGGGCATGGAAAACAAAGGTGAAATTCAATACCTCTGCTCGATTGCACCATTAGATATTGCGGTCATTACGTCGATCGGCAGTGCGCATATGGAAAATCTCGGCAGCAAGTTAAACATTGCCCGTGCTAAATGCGAAATTGTTTCGTCTTTAAAACCGCATGGAACGTTTATCTACAATGCGGCAAGTGATGAAATTCATCAGGCGATTGCTGAATTAGAAATTGATCCGACCTGGACTCTGATTCCGTATGGTCCGAATACGCCTTATGAAGCAGGAAACCTTGGGTTCTCGCGTCAGGGACTTACGTTTACGTTAGAATCGCTCGATTCAGAGCCATTCTTCATTCCAAGTGCCAATATGGTACAGGCTGATAATGCCACAGCGGCTCTGCTTGCCGCAAAAGCCGGCAATGTGCCGCATGAAAACTGGCATGAAGCACTGCGTAATGCCCACCTGACTCCGATGCGCGGAGATATCCACGCATGGGGCGATTCCTGTATTCTTGATGATACCTACAAATCCAATCCGGAAGCCTGTCAGCGTGCGATTTACACACTGATGCAGATCCCGGCAGACAAGCACGTCGCCGTGCTTTCTGATATGCTCGATTTAGGTCCGCAGGAAAATGAACTGCATGCCCGGATCGGCGCAATTGCCGACGAAGCGGGCGTGGACGTTTTATATACATGGGGAAAACTTTCAGAGCATACCCATGAAGCATTTACCAAAGAAAAGAAGCATTTTGAAACGAAAGAAGAACTGATCCGTGAACTCAGACCTCTTATGCACGAGAACAGTGCAATTCTGGTCAAAGGCTCACGGGCCATGGCAATGGACAGCGTTGTTCAAGGTTGTCTGGAAGGAGAAAGATAGAGTATGAACAAAATTCGTCTTGGCGTAATTTTTGGCGGCCAGAGCTCAGAGTACAGCGTATCTCTGCATTCGGCAGGATCTTTTTTAAGATCCATTCATCCTGACCGTTACGAGGTAGTGATGATCGGGATTTCCCTGGAAGGTGGCTTCTACTACTACACCGGATCCATCGAAGATCTTGAACACGATCACTGGAAAGAACATGCAACACCGATTGCCTGGGTGCATAACGGTTTAGTCGTTCTCGATACAAATGAAAAAATCGACCTGGATGTCGCATTCCCGGTTCTGCATGGTAAGAACGGTGAAGATGGTGCCATTCAGGGCATGCTGACTCTGCTGGGTATTCCTTGTGCAGGATGCGACCTGCTCGGTTCTGCAGTCTGCATGGATAAGGAAGTCATGCACCGTCTGTTTGATCAGGCTGGCATTCCGGCAGCTCCGTATATCTGCCTGCATGGCGATGAACCACTGATGAGTGCCGATGAAGTGGAAAAAATCATTCCGCTGCCATGGTTTATCAAACCATGCAACGCCGGCAGTTCCTATGGGGTTCACTACGTGGATAATAAGGAAGACTATGCTGATGCCGTCGCAGATGCATTTAAATATGACGGCCGTAAGAAAGTCCTCGTTGAAGGCGCAATCGACGGCTTTGAAATCGGCTGTGCTGTTCTTGGCGATGAAGAACTGCAGACCGGTGAAATCGATGAAATCGAAATGGCCGGTAAAGTCTTCGACTTTGCCGGCAAATATGAAATGAAAGATTCTGCGATCTACTGCCCGGGTCGTATTACAAAAGCAAAATCCGATGCCGCCAAAGAACTGGCGAAACGCACATTCCGCACGCTGTGCTGCCGGGATATGGCTCGCGTCGACATGTTCATTAACCAGAACGGCGATATTCTCGTCAACGAAGTCAACACCATTCCGGGATTCACTTCCACAAGCCGCTATCCGACCATGATGAAAGAAGCCGGCAAGGGATTCGGTGATCTGATTGATGAACTGATTGATTTGGCAATGAAAAAAGAGATCCAGTTATGATAGAAATTGAAAGACAGAGAACGTGGGCGCCGATTCACTATGACCAGATCGCGCACAACGTTGAAGAAGTACGAAAACTGATCGGCAAGACCAAGATTATGGGCATTGTGAAGGCAGATGCATATGGCCATGACAGTGTGCGCTGTGTTAAAGAATTACAGAAAGCCGGCGTGGACTTCTTTGCGGTTGCCTGCCTGCAGGAAGCACAAAGACTGCGCGAAGCCGGAATTGAAGAACCGATTCTGATCCTCGGGTATACAGCTCCGGCAAGTTTTGACGAGCTTGCGGCTGGTAAAATCATCCAGTCTGTTGTTTCGTATGATTATGCGAAAAAACTTGCGGCATACGGGGTTGAGCACGGTATTAAAATGCCGTGTCACATGAAAGCGGACACTGGCATGAACCGTACCGGTATTCTCTATCAGGACGGCAGGAAAGATTTT
>JBJEFF010000025.1:0-3659 GCA_051873775.1 Allobaculum sp.
TCTGCTCAGATCGGACGTACACAGGGTCTTGAAGAAGCAGCTGAAAAATACGGATGGAACATCGTAGCACAGCAGACCGGTGAATTTACACAGGCTAAAGGACAGGAAGTTATGGAATCTATGCTGAAACAGCATGATAACATCAACGTTGTTTACTGCGAAAACGATAACGAAGCATTTGGTGCAATCGATGCAATCAAAGCTGCAGGTAAGACAGTAGGACCGGACGGCGACATCCTTGTTATCTCATTTGACACTGTTAAAGCCGGTATCGAGATGACACTTACTGGCGATATCATTTGTAACGTAGAGTGTAACCCGCTTCACGGACCACGTGTTGAAGGCCTTATCCAGAAACTGGAAGCAGGCGAGACACTGGAAAAGATCGCTTATGTTGATGAAGGTATCTATGCATTTGGTTCTGATGTGAAATCTGTTAAAATTGAAGGCGAATTCGCAGGTGAATATCCTGTAACAGAAGTAACACAGGAAGTTGTAGACGGACGTGCTTACTAAGAGATCGTGTATTCGTACATCGTATCAAAAACAGAATATGACGCATACATAGCGTAGTATAAAAGAGAGGCGTAGTAGAATAATCGGTCACTTTCCGAGTATACTGTTACGCCTCTGTCAGTAATATAAAGAGAGAAAGCAGGTGGGACGATATGGATGAAAATGTAGTATTGACTATGAAAGATATATCGAAAACATTTCCCGGCGTAAAAGCTCTTCAGCACGTGGATTTTACACTTCGAAAAGGTGAGATTCATGCGTTGATGGGCGAGAACGGTGCGGGAAAATCTACATTAATTAAAGTGCTTACCGGTGTTCATGATTTTGAGAGCGGCGAGATTAAGATGGCGGGAAACGACAGCCCGATCATCAACCGGTCACCGCAGGAAGCGCAGGAGCACGGAATCAGTACCGTGTATCAGGAAGTTAACTTGTGTCCGAATCTGACGGTGGCAGAGAATTTATTTATCGGACGTGAACCGAGAAAAGCCGGTTTTATCGACTGGAAAACCATGAATAAAAAAGCAACGGAGATTTTAGAGAGCCTGAATATAGATGCATCTGCGACACAGCTTCTGGAAGAGTGTTCTCTGGCCAGACAGCAGATGATCGCAATTGCACGTGCAGTTGATATGAAATGCCGTGTTTTGATTCTGGATGAACCGACATCTTCTCTGGATGATGACGAAGTAGAAAAGCTGTTTACTTTGATGAGAAAGCTGAGAAGTGACGGAGTAGGCATCATATTTGTCACTCATTTTCTGGAACAGGTATATGCGGTATGCGATAAGATCACGGTTTTGAGAAATGGTGAACTTGTCGGGGAATATTCGGTGGCAGAACTTCCTCGTGTTATGCTTGTAGCGAAGATGATGGGTAAAGATTTCGATGATCTTGCGGATATTAAGAGCGCTCACGGACAGCTGAAAGAGTTTATTCCTGTCATCGAGGCGGAAGGTCTTGAACACAAAGGTACGATTAAACCATTTGACCTTACCATACATAAAGGAGAAGTCATCGGTCTGTCCGGACTTCTCGGGTCCGGCCGTTCAGAACTAGTTCGTGCGATCTACGGTGCGGATAAGGCGGACGGAGGCAAGCTGAAGGTGAACGGAAAAGAAGCGAAGATTAACACGCCGCTTGATGCGATGAAGCTTGGTATGGCGTATCTGCCGGAAGACCGTAAGAAAGAAGGAATCCTTGCAGATCTGTCTGTGCGTGAAAATATCATCATTGCCCTTCAGGCAAAACGTGGTCTGTTCAAACCACTCAGCCGGAAAGAAATGGAAGATGCTGCGGATAAATATATCGAAATGCTTCAGATCAAAACAGCAAGCCGTGAAACTCCGATCAAGAGTCTTTCCGGTGGTAACCAGCAGAAGGCGATCATCGGACGCTGGCTGCTCACCAATCCGGAATATCTGATCCTGGATGAGCCGACCCGTGGTATCGATATCGGTACAAAGACCGAGATTCAGAAGCTGGTTCTTGATCTTGCGGATGAAGGAATGGCGGTTACTTTTATCTCATCCGAAGTGGAAGAAATGCTCCGTACCTGTTCGCGTATGGCGATCCTGCGCGACGGCAAGAAAGTCGGAGAACTTTCCGGTGATGAACTTTCTCAGGAAGGTATCATGAAAGCAATTGCAGGAGGTGGCGAGAATGAGTAATACAAAGTTTGATCTGAAAAAGATTACATCAGCACGTCTGTTCATGCCGCTGGTTTGTCTTGCAGCTGTGCTTTTGGTTAATGTGATTACAACACCCGGTTTCTTTAAAGTTTCCATAAATAATGGAGTTCTCTTCGGGTATGTTATCGATGTGATCAACCGTGCATCCGAACTGGTGATCCTGGCGGTTGGTATGACCCTTGTAACGGCAGCTTCCGGCGGACAGGATATCAGTGTTGGCGCGATCATGGCAGTGACCGGTGCGGTATGCTGTCAGATTCTTACCGGCGGCGAACTGTCCGTTACCGAACACGCCGTTCCGCTTGTGGTTGGTATGTTGGTTGGTCTGTTGGCAGCGGCAGCCTGTGGTGCATTTAACGGTTTTCTGGTTGCGAAGCTGGGAATTCAGCCCATGATTGCAACGCTGATCCTGTTTACGGCAGGACGTGGTATTGCGCAGCTCGTGACAGCAGGACAGATTACATATGTTCGTACCGATTCTTATAAAGTACTTGGCGGATACTTTGCGAAATGTCCGATTCCGACGCCGGTGTTTGTAGCCATCTTTGTTGTAATCGTTGTTACGATTATTCTGAAGAAGACTGCGCTCGGACTTTATATTGAAAGTGTTGGTATCAACGGAAACGCGTCCAGATTGGTTGGTCTGAACTCGACACTGATTAAGTTCCTCACATATGTGATCTGCGGTGTTCTTGCCGGTGTTGCCGGACTGGTTGCTTCAAGCCGTATTTATTCTGCCGACTGTAACAATATCGGTCTGAATAATGAGATGGATGCCATTCTTGCAGTCGCTCTTGGCGGCAATGCTCTTGGCGGCGGTAAATTCAGCCTGATGGGATCTGTGATCGGTGCCTATACGATCCAGGCTCTTACGACCACACTCTATGCAATGAATGTAAAAGCGGACCAGCTTCCGGTCTACAAGGCAGTCGTTGTTGTGATTATCGTCATTCTTCAGAGCCCTGTATTCAAGAAATGGCTCGCAGGATTTAAGACAAAAAAAGCTGTCAGCAAAGCAGCTGCGGAAGGAGGAGCTAACTAATGAATAAGATCAAACAGCTAAAAAAACAGCTTAATGGAAATAGTTTCCTTCTTTTTATTACAGTTGCGCTGTTCGTTGCTATGTATGTTGCAGGTATGATCGTGTTTGCCGATAAAGGATTCGCGAAGCCGCAGATGTTTTTGAACCTGTTCATTACCGATGCGGGCCTTCTGGTAACATCCATGGGCCTTACGATCGTCATGATCTCAGGTGGAATTGATATTTCCGTAGGTTCGGTTACTGCGCTCGTATGTATGGTGACAGCCGTTTCTATGGAAAAATACGGATTGAATGCTTACACAACGATCGTGATCGCACTTCTGATCGGGCTTGCTTACGGTATCGTACAGGGATTTCTGGTATCTTATCTTGAAATCCAGCCGTTTATCGTAACCCTTGCAGGTATGTTC
>JBJEFF010000026.1:0-3639 GCA_051873775.1 Allobaculum sp.
CAAGCCATTGAACGCCGACGATAGTGAATGCGAAAATAGGAAGTTGCTGGACAAAGAAAACCTCATATGACAAGTTCATATGGGGTTTTTCTTTTGCCTTGTAGAACTCAGTGATGGAAACAGGCAGCATGGAGATTTGAGATTTTATATCCAGAATGCAGAGAACAAAACGAAAAAAAGAAGACATCTGAAACAGACATCTTCTTGCTGATCTTTAAGATCATGACGAATTTTGGGTCAACCTGAGATTCAAAGCATTTCCTTTTGAATGATTAGTTGGAAGAGGGCATGCTTTGTGCAATCGCATTGGCAAGTGAGGACATCGGCATTGTCTGCAATACGACTTTTCCTGGTCCGGTGATCACGGTATTGAAGAATCCTTCACCGCCGAACAGTTTGTTTTTGACACCTTTAACGGTCTGAACATCAATCGAGCAGGTTCCGTCGATCATCGCTACATTTCCGGTGTCGACAATCAGCTGTTCGCCGGCTTTGAGAGTATAGGTCCATTCAGCGCCATCCAGTTCCAGAAAAACAGTGCCTGGTCCTGCAATTTTCTGCATGATGAAACCTTCACCAGAGAAGAAACCGGACATCATCTTTTTCTGGAAAATGGTTGATAATTGAACGCTCGGAGTTGCGGCAAGAAAAGCGCCTTTCTGGGCAATGATAAATTCTCCGGGTTGGAGATTGATCGTTTTGATGCTTCCTGGGAAAGAGGATCCGAAGGCGATCATTCCCGGTCCGCCTTTTGCGGTATATATGTTTTGGAAAATGCTTTCACCGCTGAACATACGGCCAAATGCTTTTCCCACAGAAGTGCCCTGTGTCTGCATATCCATGTTTGCAGACATCCAGACCATGGAACCTTTTTCTGTCATCATGGATTCTGAGGAATCCAGATTGCAGATGACGGCTGGAAAATCACCGCCGATAATCTGATATTGCATAATATTCTCCGTTTCTGATTCTTCTGCCGGAATAATTCTTAGACGAATAGTCAATAGGCAGAAAAAATTTCTTGCGTCTATTTTCGCACAGAATGCCCTTGCCGACAATCTGTCGATCAAAGTGAAGCGAGATTCCGGCTTTTGGCAATCCTTCTGATTTTTTAAAATCTCTGTGGCTAACATAGTAAGTTTATGGCATCCATGTATGAAGAGAATGCTGAAATCAATGAACGAAGAAGACATAATTATAAAAAAAGATCAGAATTCTGGGACATTTGGAAATGAGGGGGGTTCTGTGTATCTATATGAAAAACTGGAAACAGTCTGCAGTGCACAGTTTGGCAGCAGCTCAGCGATTCTGGCAGGATTTTTTCTCAACGAGAATCGTAAACATCATAATTGCGGGATTAAAAGCGTTTGTCTGGAAACCGCTCTGTCCAAATCAAGCGTCATTCGTTTTTGCCAGTCCGCAGGATTTGAAGGGTATTTTGAATTAATGGACACGCTAGCTTCGGAACTGGAAACCTTTGAAAACCAGCTCAGACGGGAAAAACTTCCTCAGCCGCATCACGCCGAACTGATTCAGGCGGACTGGTAGGAGGATTTGTTTTCCCATCTAAAGCAGGCGCAGACCATCGCTTTTTACGGACCGCGGATTTATATGAAAATCTTTAGGCCTTTAATCCGGATTCTCCGGTTTCAAAAACCGTCATTGATGCAAAGCCGATCTCGGTCGAGGAGACCAATCTGATTACGGAAAAAGCGAGAGAGGATGCGTTTTATGTGATCATTGAGCCAGAACGTACAGGGCTTTCCTTAAAAGATCTCAGCCGGTTAAGTCCCGAATTGCCCCGGGATTATCTGAAGACTTATTAGAAAACCGCGCTGATTTCACATCGCGCCGAAGATACGGTTGAGGTTGCAGCAAATATTCCAACGGACTGGAATCAGGAAAAAGTGATTCGAGAGCTTTACGGATTGAATGCGGCATTATGTCGGGATGTTCAGGGAGGCTGATTATGAATACAGTCATTTCTCTTTTACTGCTGTATCGGTTCAACTACGTTCATCAGGAGACTTCCTACGATATTGCCAAAGCTATGTTGGAAAGAATTGATGAACTGCCGGGACTTTCGGTTTCTGATTTTGCCTCGGATTTAGGAACGTCGATCACAACGGTCAATCGTTTTTGCAAGGAGTTGGGATTTTCCAGTTTTAAGAATCTTAAAATTCGGCTGAAAGCTACCCGAAAGGGCAGAATGGGGCAAATCCGCGAAAGAATGAGCCGGATCACTCTGGAACTTCTGCTTGATGATATGGAAAGAATCTTAAAAGTGTCGATTGACCGATCCTATATTCTGAAACAATGCGAACAGATTGCGGAACTGTTTTATCGCTCAAGGAAATCCTATCTGTCCGGAGCAGTCTATCCGATGGCTCTGTCATTGGAATTTTTGGAAGATATGTTTTTGATGGGATGACCAATCCATATTGTCCACAATACTTTCAAAGGGGTGGATCTCTCTGTCAGCTCCGAAGACTTTATCCTGATCCTCTCGAATACCGGACGTTTTATCGCGATGAATACAACGTACTTTCTGACGTTGTATACAAACCGTGGGAAATGGTTGCTGTTTTACAGAATCAGGAGTTTTCTCAATATGAAAAGCTTTCCGGCTTTTTGCATCTTCCCGAGCATCCGGAAACGAAAGAGGATAGTTTAATTCTTCTTTTAGTGTTAGATTTGATTGAACTTATTTTTTATCAGTGTGATTATCGCGCATCTTAAAAACGTCTCAGGTTTCAAAAAACGGACCTGCGACGTTTTTTGTGTGTATGGTCTTTTTCCCAGACAATCTTCCTCAAACGATTCTTAAAGCGTTGACATGTTTCAAGTAAGCAAAAGGTGTCAAAATCAGAGGACGGGCGATGCCTTTAAGCGAAGTTCAGGATGAAGCGTTCTCTGCGATGGTACTTGGCAAAGGTGCGGCGATACTCCCTGATGAAGGAAAAGTTTTTGCGCCATGCAATGGGACAGTGACCACGCTGCTTCCCAATCTGCATGCTCTTTGTGTAAGCGCGGATACTGGAGAAGATATTTTGATTCATATCGAACTGAATACAGTTAAACTGAGCGGCAAATATTTTCAGGCTTATGTCAGACAAGGCGATCATGTCCACAAAGGCTAGCTGCTTGTCAGCTTTGATCTAAATGGGATTCAAAAAGAAGGATATTGTCTGGAAACGCCGATCGTGATTCTCAATTCCGCTGGATATGAACAAGTTAACCTGATCAAAAATGGGGCAGTTTCACCGGGCGAAGAACTGCTCGCATTGATTTAATTCCATTTTCACTCTCTACAAAAAAAGCAAGCGAAAAGGAGTACTGAAACCTGTATGGGAATCCGTACTCCTTTTCGTTTTTTGTGATGGTGTGATGCTTGGAAGGGTTTAGTCGTCGTTTGCAGAAAAGAGAAGGTTGGCAAGCTGCTGAACATCTGATGCTTGAGCAAGGCGATTGCGGCGATCCGCCTTCTTGAAATGGGCACGGATTTCTTTAAGGAGCGGGAAATGTGTGGCTTGGTCCATTGCACCGAGAACAAAGATGAATTTTGGCTCTATGGAAAATCGTGTGGATTATCTATGAATCAAGCTGATCGATAACGACTCATGTCGATTAACTTCAAGA
>JBJEFF010000027.1:0-18752 GCA_051873775.1 Allobaculum sp.
GCACTTGACTTTTAATCAAGGGGTCCAGGGTTCGAATCCCTGCCGAGTCACCATCTTGTTTATGACTTGGAACAATTCAGCGATCAATAAAAATTGTTCCATTTGAATATATTTGATCCTGCTGCTTCGGCAGCCCGTCGGCTTGAGAGAACTCAAGTCTTTTTTTTACCTATTTTTCGCCGACCATCACCGACAGTTTTCCGGCGGCTATGGCATTCTTCTTTTTGTCCGCCTTCCTGCCTGCTATACTGAGGCTATGTCAACACTCACCCGAATCATCGCAAGCTGCGCTTATCTTGGCGCCAGTATCTTTCTGATTATTTTTGCGATCAATCTGCAGTCCCTATATTTATATCTTGGCGTGATCTGCCTGGCAGTCGGCGTCATTCTTAACCGTTTCTTTTCGAACAGTTCCTCTTCTTCCCTGATCGATAAAATGGAAGAAGCCGCAAAGACCGCACCGGCGTCCGATCCGGACAAATCCGCTTCAGATTCGAAAAACAAATAAGAATCTGTTCTTCATTCTTCAATCTATGCACAATTGAAAAGGCTCATTCCCGATCAGATCAAACTGGTTGGTAATGAGCCTTATTTTTGTATATATGGAATTATGCTGTCGGATGTTTGAGCTTGCGGTGTTCCGGTTCGTTTCCTTCGGAATCTAAACCATCGTCTTTCATAATCTCTTCTTCATAGCGCACAGAATGATACGAAATCTGCTGATTCAATTCATCAAACCCCAACGACTCACAAAGAGTCGGTTCGTCGGAATAGAGGCTGGTCCCGAGACCTAAATGGTGATCCTGAATTTCAGCACCGAGCGCTTCTACCGTCGTCGGGAAAATATCGAGCGTGGTGTAATCACGTGTCTTATTCAGCGTATACTCCGGACCATTCACAACTGTGAAGTAAGTTTTACGGCCAAAATCAAGGCCGACAGACTGGTTAATTAAACTATCCATCGATAAGTGGTCACCGGCAAGAACAATAACGGTATCGTCATAGAAATCCTGTTCCTGGATCCATCTGACAAATTCACTGATCCGTTTGTCGGAGCAGAGGATGACGTTTTCATACTGTTCCTCTTCGGTATCCGGGCAGTCCGGACAGAGATAGCCATCCTTGAAATGAGTATCAGCAGTTAACATCGTGAAGTTAAACGGCTGATCCTTACTGGCAAGTTCGGTGATTTCTTCTTTGGCAAAATCGATCAGTTTGGAATCTTCAAAGCCCCACCATTCATGATAGTCTTTGGGCAGTTTGCCGGATTCATGGGCTTCATTTAAGTCAAGAATGTGGTAGTTGCCGTGCTGGCGGAAGTAGTTGGCACGTCCGGCATAGCTTGCTTCTGAACCGCACATCAGCGTATTGGAGTATCCCTGCTCTTCAAGCAGATCCCCAAGGCTGACGACATTCGGCATAAACAGCATGTCGTCATCAAAGGAATGATTGTACTTGGAGTTGGACACACCGAGTGGTGTGCCGCTGGTCTGAGCGACCATGCCGGCTACCGTCCAGCTTGTATTATTCGTCACCTGTCCGCCGTTTAATGTGGTTGCGCCATTGGCAGAAAAGTTCGTGTTCTCGAGGGCAAGATCAGTCAGGTTCGGGATGAGGTTATCCGAGAAGCCCCCGCCATGTTCCTGGTCCGCATAAGTCGATTCCATCGATTCCATGTAGATGTAAATCAGGTTTTTCTTCTTTTCCGGGAAAGTCACCAGAGAGGAATCCGTCTTAGTGTAATGGTCTTCGTAAAGTGTGGAAACAATATTCTGTTCCTCAAAGTACTCATCAATTTTTAAAGCTTTGTATCCTTGTTTGACCTGATAGACAAGTGTTCCGGCTGTCAGTAAAGAGGCAACAAGTGCCGCACTGTTGAGAGTCACGACGGTACCGGAGGAGAAGTAATGCTTCGACGAGGCTTTTTTATGACGTTTTTCCATGAGTGCTAAACGCAGAAAGCTTCCATACAGAACCGATGCGGCGATGATCCATAACAGATATGTCTGCGCAAATCCCTGCAGAATCTGAATGACGGTATTGGATGCGCCGCCCATTCCGACCTGCATCGTATACAGAAACTGGGAAAACGACTCAACTTGAACGACGTTCGTAATGTAGTCAATGGCATACAAAAGAATGCAGACAAGCAAAAATAAGATATATGCACATGTCCCTGCCACGATAGACAGGTTATTTTTCAAACGCTTTTTCATGCTCATTATTTTAGAACTGCGCTTTCAAAAAGAAAAATTACATTCTTATCATTTTCGTTTTTCTTACAAATCATGCAGAATCCCCATAAGTTATATCGCTTACATTAAATATGGTGTTTCTTACATTTTATGGTCAATTTCCCTTTACCTATCGGGATCCATCCCTTAATTCCTTCCGGTTTTGCGCAGAAAAAAAGGACTTTGTCACAAAGGATGATCCGCTGACAAAGTCCCCTCTAGTCATATCTGTAAATCTGTCTGAATTTTGCTTATTCTACAACGGCGATGACTTCAACTTCAAGTAAGACACTGCGTGGCAGATCCTTGACCGCAAAGCAGCTGCGGGCAGGTTTGCCTGTGAAGTATTTTGCGTATACGTCGTTAAATGCGCCGAAATCCTTGATATCAGCCAGGAAGCATGTTGTCTTTACCGCATGTTCAAAGTCTGTTCCGGCTTCTTCAAGAACAGCTTTTAAATTCTGCATCACGCGTTCGCTCTGTTCTTCGATTGTTGTTCCTGCAACATCGCCTGTTGCCGGATCTAATGGAATCTGACCGGATGTGAATAAGAATCCGTTGGCAAGGATGGCCTGGCTATAGGGTCCGATTGCGGCTGGCGCATTCGGTGTGGAAATTTTCTGCATAATCATTCTCCTTCTGCTTATTTATCTATTAACAGCTTTATCGTACCGCAGGCGAATTTCTTTTCAATCTGCGGGTTCGCAATTGCGGATTATCAATTTCTGCTCTATTTCACTAAGGAGAAACCGTTAGCCGCGAGAGCTGCATGAACTTCGGCGATGTGTTCCGCATCGCGGGTTTCAACATTGATACGCAGGATGCAGTCGGTAATGCTGCTGCCTTCGCTGGCTTTGTCATAGAATACACTGACTACGTTGGCATTTAAAGATGCAAGCAGTTTGGAAACTTTGGCAAGCTGACCCGGTCGGTCTTCAAGCTGAATGGCTAAAGTATCACTTCTGCCGGCTTTGAGTAGCCCGCGTTCAATGACTTTGGACAGAATCGTAACGTCGATATTACCGCCGGAAAGGATGCAGACTACGTTCTTGCCTTCGATATCCGGGATCTTATCGTACATAACCGCTGCCACAGAGACGGCACCGGCACCTTCAGTAATCATTTTCTGGGTTTCGATCAGCTGGAGAATTGCGCCTGCAACTTCATCATCGGTAACGGTGACCACTTCATCGACATATTTACGGCACAGATCAAATGTATTATCGCCCGGTTCTTTGACTTTAATACCATCCGCAATCGTCTGAACATGTTCGAGGCAGACGATCTCGTCATGATCGAGCGAATTTTTCATGCTTGGTGCACCGACGGACTGGACACCATAAACTTTGACATCCGGACGCAGCATTTTGATCGCATAGGCAACACCGGAAATCAGTCCGCCTCCTCCGATCGGGACAACTACTGCATCGACATCATCGAGCTGATCGAGAATTTCAAGACCGATGGTTCCCTGACCGGCAATGACTAATTCATCATCAAACGGATGAATGAACGTATATCCTTTTTCATCGCGTAAGGAGATGGCTTTGGCATAGGCATCATCATAGACGCCCGGAACTAAAACGACTTCGGCGCCATAGGAACGGGTCGATTCGACTTTGGAAATCGGAGCACCTTCCGGCAGACAGATGACTGCAGGGATACCGCACTGCTGAGCAGCAAGGGCAACGCCCTGAGCATGGTTGCCGGCTGAGCAGGCGATTACACCGTGCTTTTTCTCTTCGTCAGTGAGCTGGGAGATTTTAAAGGAAGCACCGCGGATCTTGAAGGATCCGGTGCGCTGTAAGTTTTCGGTTTTTAAATAGACATTTACGCCTTCTTTGATTTTCGGTGCCGGGATCAGGTCCGTTAAACGGATGATATCCTTGAGCACATATCTTGCCTGATAGATTTTTTCCAGTGAAAGCATCTGTAGTTCTATTCCCCTTCCTGTGCTTTTACCATTTCATTTTCAATAAACTGACGGGCAATTCGCGGGGAACGTCCGCCCTGAGCAAGCGCATAGGCACTTGCGCGCTTTTCAATCGTTTCGTCTTCCTGTAAGCCGTATTCTTTAGCAATCAGGTGAATGAGTTTCAGATATTCTTCCGCATTCGGCCGTTCGAAGAAAATGCACTGACCAAAGCGCTGAGAAAGAGACAGAGTTTCCTGCAGTGTGTCGCGGACATGCATGTCATCCCCTGTTCTTGCCGAGAAGGATTCCTTGACTAAATGACGACGGTTGCTTGTGGCGTAGACGACAGTGTTGGCACTTCGTGCACTGACAGATCCTTCAAGAACCGCCTTAAGCTGGGCGAAGCTGTCATCATCTTCGCTGAATGATAAATCATCGATGTAAATAATGAATTTCAGTGGCTGCTTGGCAATCAGATCGAGCAGTTCCGGCAGAATTTCAATACGGTCCTTGCCGACTTCAATCAGACGCAGTCCCTGCTTGTTAAATCGGTTGGCTAAAGCCTTGATGGAAGCGGATTTACCGGTTCCGGCATCGCCGTATAACAGGAGGTTTCCCGCCGGTTTTCCGGCGAGTAATCCTTCCGTATTTTCAATCATGGTCTGATGCTGACTGTCATAGCCGTAGAGTTCCGCAAACGTAACCGGATCCGGGTTGGTCACCGGAATAAGTTCGAGATCATCCGAACGTTTTAAACGGAACATGTGATGCAGACCGAACATGCCGATGCCGGTCTGATCGATCAGCAGCAGGCGGTTTAAATAACCGGCCTGGAAATCAATCGGTTCGGCACTCCATAAATCACGCACGAGTCCTAAATCAGCCGGAGTGATGGAACAAGCCTGCGAAATGGCACTCAGCTCATCCATCGCTACGTTAACCATACGTTCGGGAATGCTGCCAAAGGCGATGTAGGCGTCGGACAGACAGGTCGGCATATTGTCGATTTTCTCAAAGAGATAGTCGGTCCAGCTGACCGAACCAGCTTTATAAAGCAGACCGGTGAAACGGGCAGCTTTCGCGTAGCTGTCCGCTTCATCAGCCTTTAATAATTCAACAAAGGCACTGAATACCGGATCTTCGTTGAGATCCATGAATACTATTAAAGTTTCTAATCGTCTTGCAAGTTCCGCTCTCATGAAAGAGTCGCCCCTTTATCGGCGCCGGAAACGAGTTTGGAATAGCGTTTGAGATAGCCGGCAACATCCTTCTTTTCAAGGATCGGCATTTCTGCTTTCCGTTTTTCGATTTCTGCGTCATCGACGAGTAATTCAATAGAGTAATCCGGGATATTGATCGCAATCTGGTCGCCGTCTTTCACATAGGCAATCAGACCGCCTTTCACAGCTTCTGGAGTGATGTGGCCGATTGCGGCACCACGTGTAGCACCGGAGAAACGACCGTCAGTAATTAATGCAACATCCTTGTCGAGTCCCATACCGGCAATTGCGGAAGTCGGGCTTAACATTTCACGCATACCCGGTCCCCCGGCAGGTCCTTCATAGCGGATGACGACAACATCACCGGCTTTGACTTTACCGCCGAAAATACCTGCAATGGCTTCTTCTTCAGAGTTGAAGACAACAGCCGGTCCGGTATGACGTAACATTTCCGGAGCAACCGCAGAGCGTTTGACCACGCATCCCTGCGGCGCAATGTTTCCTTTTAATACCGCAAGACCACCAGTCTTTGTAAACGGGTTGTTGAGAGGACGGATGACCTGCGGATCGAGGTTGATCGCATTGGCGATGTTTTCATGCAGTGTTTTACCGGTAACGGTCATCGTACTGCCATCGATCAGTCCGGCATCCTCGAGTTCTTTTAGTACCGCATAGACACCGCCGGCTACATCGAGATCTTCCATGTAAGTCGGTCCGGCAGGAGCTAAATGGCAGACGTTCGGAGTCTTTTCGGAAATGCGGTTCACTTCTTCTAAATCAATATCAATGCCGCATTCATGGGCAATCGCCGGCAAATGAAGCATCGAGTTCGTTGAGCATCCTAATGCCATATCCGCTGTAATCGCATTGTGGAATGCGGCTTCAGTCATAATGTCGCGCGGACGGATATTCTTTTTCCATAATTCCATAACCTGCATGCCGGCTTTTTTCGCCAGTTCAATACGGCGTGAGTAGACAGCAGGAATTGTACCGTTGCCTTTTAAAGCCATACCGAGTACTTCGCTGAGGCAGTTATGGGAGTTTGCGGTATACATACCGGAGCAGGAGCCACAGGACGGGCAGGTGTTCAGTTCGAATTCGCGTAATTTTGCTTCATCGATCTTGCCGGCTTTATAGGCACCGACAGCTTCGAACATGCTTGATAAAGACGTTTTATGGTTATCAATACGTCCGGCAAGCATTGGTCCGCCGGAGACGAAAATGGTCGGCAGATTGACGCGGGCAGCCGCCATTAACAGACCCGGAACGTTCTTGTCGCAGTTCGGGATCATAACCAGTGCGTCAAAGGCATGAGCAAGTGCCATGGATTCAGTGGAATCGGCAATCAGATCACGGGTGACTAAGGAATAGCGCATTCCGTTATGACCCATCGCAATACCATCGCACACCGCAATCGCCGGGAAGACGATCGGTGTACCACCAGCCATGGAAACACCCATTTTAACGGCTTCGGTGATCTTGTCGAGGTTCATATGACCCGGCACAATCTCGTTATAGCTTGAAACGATACCAACTAATGGTCGTTCAATTTCTTCTTCAGTAAGTCCTAATGCATGCAGCAGGCTTCGCTGCGGAGCCTTTTCCAGGCCCTTTTTCATCTCATCACTTTTCATCGTTCTAATCCTTTTCCTTGGGATAATCTTTCTGATTCCGGAGTCCTGAGGAGTCTCCCCTGATGACCGTCATCACGTAGGCAGCCGGTCCTCACGCAGAATCAGCAGATATCTTATTTTACAACAGCACGGCCTTTGGTCATTTTGATTGGTCCTTTACCGGCTGAAATCGTCATATTTTCGTTTTAAACAAGGCATTTTTCAGGTGCTTATAATACAGAAAAACTGCTAGCGATATCTTGGATATTCGGTAGCAGTTTCGCAGTGAGCTTCTAATTCATACGTATTGTTTAACAGAATAATGGTTTAGTTGTTGACCAGTTTATCTTCATCAGCCCAGGAGTAGAGTTTACGGATTTCTGCACCGACTTTAGAACTTGGATGTTCTGCAGCTCTCTTGCGCATAGCTTTGAAATGAGCCTGGCCGCCTGCATCGGACATATCGAGCAGGAAGTCTTTGGCAAATGTACCATCCTGGATGTCTTTGAGGATTTTCTTCATTGCTTTCTTCGTATCATCTGTGATGATTTTTTCTCCTGTGATGTAATCACCGTATTCAGCAGTGTTGGAGATGGAGTAACGCATACCTTCGAAGCCGGACTGGTAAATCAGGTCGACGATCAGTTTCATTTCGTGGATGCATTCGAAGTAAGCATTACGTGGGTCATAACCAGCTTCTACTAATGTTTCGAAACCAGCCTGCATCAGAGCGCAGACGCCACCGCACAGGACAGCCTGTTCACCGAACAGGTCAGTTTCTGTTTCAGTACGGAATGTAGTTTCCAGAACACCGGCACGGCTAGCACCGATACCAGCTGCGTAGGCGAGACCTAAATCCCATGCATCGCCAGTCGCATCCTGTTCAACAGCGATCAGGGAAGGAACACCTTTACCTGCTTCGTATTCGCTGCGGACAGTATGTCCAGGACCTTTCGGAGCGATCATGATGACATTAACATCTTCCGGTGCAACGATCTGACCGAAGTGAATGTTGAAACCATGTGCGAATGCGAGTGTTTTTCCAGCAGTCAGGTTTGGCGCAATTTCCTTGCGGTATACAGCTTTCTGTTTTTCGTCCGGGATCAGAACCATGACGATATCAGCTGCTTTTGTCGCTTCGGCAACCGGGAGGACTTCAAAGCCCTGCGCTTTTGCTTTTGCAGCAGATTTACTGCCTTCATAAAGACCAATGACAACATCAACACCGGAATCACGCAGGTTGAGCGCATGAGCATGTCCCTGAGATCCGTAACCGATGATCGCAACTTTTTTACCGTTCAGACGGTTGAGGTCGCAATCCTGTTCATAGAAGATTCTGTTTTCCATAATTAAACTCCTTTTTCTTTTCTGAATTTTTTCTGAGTATGACTGTATTTCTCTTTTTCTGTGTTTCCGTTTCGCTACTAGCGCAGAACGATAGCGGCTTTATTGACTTCCATCAGTGCGGATTCATCCGGCACGTCATCTGTCAGATACTGACAGCCTCTCTGTAAGGCAACGACACCGGTACGGCTCATTTCAAGAATGCCGTAAGGACGCACGACGGTGAGGAAGGCATCGATTTTCGAAGACTCACCGGTAATTTCTACGACAAGCGTATTCGGTGAGAAGTCGATAATCTTGCAGCGGAAAATATCTACTGCACTGACAATTTCCGGACGGGTTTCCGGAGTGTTCTTCAGTTTAATCAGTGCGAGCTCGCGGCTTACGCGCTCTGCCGGGA
Organism: Allobaculum sp.; assembly: GCA_051873775.1. Lineage (GTDB taxonomy): Bacteria > Bacillota_I > Bacilli_A > Erysipelotrichales > Erysipelotrichaceae > Allobaculum. The sequence goes on from JBJEFF010000027.1 coordinate 8,727, forward strand.
TCATTTCCTTGACGTGTTTGACGTTGTAGAGCTTGCGAAGCTGTTTCACGCACTGGGAACGGATTTTTTCATCTCCGTTAACCGAGATCGTAATTCGCGAGTAGTTCGGATCTTCAGTGGCTCCGACTGTCAGCGAGTTAATGTTGAAACCACGGCGGGTAAATAAACTTGAGACACGGGTCAGAACACCGGCTGAGTTATCTACCAGGCAGGCAATCTCAAAGCGTTCCATCAGATTTCCTCCCGCAGGGTGATGATATCATCCATGCTGCCTCCAGGCGGAAGCATCGGTAATACAAATTCATCCTGGTCGATCGCTACATCAATGAGGACCGGACCGGATTTTGCCATCGCTTTGGCAACCTGCTCGGGCAGTTCATCGAGCGTGTTAATCCGGAATCCCGGAATGCCAAATGCTTCGGCAATCTTCACAAAATCGCTCTGGCGATCATGTAAGTCGGTATTGGAGTAATGCTGGTTGTAGAAAAGCGTCTGCCACTGGCGGACCATTCCTAATACACCGTTGTTGAAGACAACGATAACTACAGGAGCACCGGTTGTCTTCAGCGTGGCGAGTTCATTCAGGTTCATGCCAAAGCTACCATCGCCGGTAAAGAGGATGGTGCGCTTTTTCGAACCGAATGCGGCACCGATTGCGGCACCTAAGCCAAAGCCCATTGTTCCAAGGCCGCCGGAGGATACGAAAGTCCGCGGTTTCATGAACGGATAGGACTGGGCTACCCACATCTGGTGCTGACCAACGTCTGTTGCGATCGGCGTATTCTCGTTGGTATATTTCGCAATTTCGTTAATCAGAGCCTGCGGAGTGAGCTTGTTCGGTTTGAGGATCTGATCCTGATGATACTGCTCTTCCCGCTTGAGCTGCTGAATGCGCTCATACCACTGCGGGTGAGTCTGGGGATCTACCTGATCAATCAGGCGGACCACCGCATCATGGATATCGCCGGCTAAACCTAAGTCGACGGTAATATTCTTATTCAGTTCCGCAGCATCGATATCAAACTGCAGAATTTTTGCCTGTTTGGCATATTTGCGGACGTTGCCGGTCGCACGGTCGGAGAAGCGGCATCCGATTGAAATAATCAGGTCGCATTCGTTCTGAGCCATGGACGAAGCGTAGTGTCCGTGCATGCCCTGCATGCCAAGGAACCGTTCAAATGTTGTCGGGATGCAGGAGAGTCCCATTAAAGTCGAGCCGATCGGGGCATCAATCTTATCGGCAAGCTGCATGACTTCCTGAGAAACCTCAGCACCGAGCGATCCGCCGCCGATATAGATAAAGGGACGTTTGGCTTCATTGACCATCTTTACAGCTTTGTTCATCTGATATTCATTGACGGTCTTTTCTTCCATCTTATGGGCTTTTCCAAGCGGAACGTATTCCGTTACAGCCTGCTGAACATCTTTCGGTACATCGACCAGAACAGGACCGGGACGCCCGGATCTGGCAATTTCAAAAGCGGTATGTAGGATTGGAGCTAAGTCTTCCACCTTGTGGACAATAAAATTGTGTTTTGTCACCGGCAGAGTGACGCCGGTAATATCAACTTCCTGGAACGAATCACGGCCGATCAGGCTCGTCGATACGTTTCCTGTAATCGCAACTAAAGGAACAGAATCGAGGTACGCTGTCGCAATTCCGGTAACCAGGTTCGTTGCCCCCGGTCCGGAAGTCGCAATGACGACGCCGGTTTTCCCTGTTGCCCGAAAATAGCCATCTGCGGCGTGGCAGGCATGCTGTTCATGAGAACTCAGCACATGAGTCAGACGATCACGATATTCATAGAGAGCGTCGTATAAATCGATGACCTGGCCACCCGGATAGCCAAATACAGTGTCGACACCCTGCTCGAGCAGAGTCTCAACAATAATTTCAGCACCGTTCTTTTTCATACTGATCTTCCTTTTCACAAAATCATTACGATTCTTATATCACGTACGCAAACTCTCTTCAATCCGCGAATGAAATTATTTTCATTCCTCTTACAATTCTTTTGCATTTTGTTACATTTTTCTGAAAATTTTCCGGAAACTGTATATCAGAAATTTGTTAATTTTATAACAATCAGGACTCAAGAAATTATCATGATTCATTTCTAATCCTATGCAAGGATGATTGTTTGACTGAAAGAGTTCACTGAAAAAAGTGATAATGTCCTTTCATTGTAGACATCTGTTCATGCAAACACAAAAGAATTCTCGGCCAAGGACGCAATTTTTTCTAAAATGCACGGTATCCCGACTTTTTTCAGTGATTTTCATTCATTTTCTTTCAGTGCCGGTAAAGCGGTTTCGGTATTCGGAGAGGCATAAAAAAAGCCAGTAGGAAGTGTTTTCCTTGCTGGCTGATGATTCAGAAATAGGTTTATTCGAGGACAACGTCTCCGCTTCCAGTTCCCGGATTGGCTGGAACTTCCGGTACTGCAGGAGTATCCGGAACACCAGTTCCCGGATCCGACGGAACTTCCGAATCCGTCGGTGGGACAGGGTCTGTCGGGGTTCCCGGATCTGTCGGCGGTACGACATTCGGTTCATCCGGCACAATCGGGGTTTCCGAAGTGCCCTGATCAGATGGGGTGCCCGGATTTTCTACTGGAACATCCGGGACGATCGGAGTATAGCCCTGATCTGCCCAGGAGTCGGTTGGCTGATAGTAAGGCGGAACAGCTGCCGGGATATTCTGGTTGGTTTCTACCTGCTGGTAAACTTCCTCTTCCTTCTTATCCTCGCTTGTCTTTTCCGCTTCCTTCTTCGGTTCTTCTTTCTTTTCTTCAACTTTAGTCTGGTCACCACTCATGATGACGTTGTTATAGTAGGAAGAATCCGCAACTAACTCGGCATTTAATTCCAGCAGTCCTAACTGTTCAATTAAAGTCGGTACATCGGAATACAGGCTTGTACCCAGTCCTAAACGGTGTCCTTCAATCTGGATGCCTAAAGCTTCCATGATGGTCGGATACAGGTCAAGTGTGCAGAACTCTCTTGTCTTGTCTAATGTATATTCCGGTCCGTTGAGAACAATCGCATAGGAATGACGGTCGTAGTCGGCACCGGTTGTTTTGGCAACAGAGCCGTCCATACTTAAATGGTCACCGGTGATGACGACTGTTGTATTGTCATAGAACGGCTGTTTCTGCAGCCAGCGAACGAAGTTAGTCACCTGACGGTCTGTGCAGGCAACAACATTTTCGTACTGGCTGTCAAATTCATCTTCACATAAGTCGCAAGGATAACCATTCGGGAAATGGGTATCGGCGGTCAGAACTGTGAAGTTGAACGGTTCGTCTTTCTTGGCAATATCGCTCAGTTTCTTTTCGGCCCAGTCGAAGAGTTTTTCATCTTCAAATCCCCACCATACGGAATAACCCTGAGGAATTGCTTTTTCCTTCATGGCTTCGGCGTGGTCTAAAATTTCATAGTTTCCGTGCTGCTGGTAGTAGTTGCGGCGTCCGGCAAAGGATGCGTCGGATCCGCACATGAAGTAGTTAGAATAACCGTTCTCTTCTAAGATGTCGCCCATCGTAATCAGATGCGGCATGAATTTATCCTTGTTGTTGAAGTTACGGTTGAAGTCGCCGTTTCCGACATTTAATGGTACCGCGGCACTCATCGCAACCAGTCCGGCAACTGTCCAGCCGGAGTTGGCGGTGACATTGGCACCGTTAATTTCCGTTGTTCCCTTCGGAGAAAAGTCAGTTCCTTCCTTGGCCAGGGAATACAGACCCGGAATCAGATCCTCATCATACCCTCCGCCATGTTCACGGTCGGTATAGGAAGATTCCATCGATTCAATCACGATATGAACGAGGTTTTTCTTCTTCTGCGGGAAGGTGATATTCACGGAATCCGGTTCAACGAAATTATCATCATAAATCGTTGATTCACGGTTTACGTTCTGCAGATAGTCATCGACTTTTAAAACCTGCCAGCCCTGATAAAGCTGAGTGCCGAACAGGCTCGAGACGATGACGGCGGCACCGAGAACCGAGCAGTTGAATACGCGCTGCGTACGGGGTTGCTTGAAGAAAGCCACCCCTTCTTTTTTTGCTTTGTGTTTCTGCACACACAGATAGATGTAGTAGGCAAAAACGGCAGTACCGGCAAGTAGCAGCAGCCAGTACGACTTAAAGAAGCCGCCGACCGCAAGTCCCATGGTGCCTTCGGCACCTTCTGTTCCGGCAGTCAGGGTATAAATAACCTGGGTAAAACTTGTAATCTGGATTGTATCCGATAAATAGTGCACGGCATACGTCACAATACAGGTTAACCAGAAAACGATGTAAATCAGTGTTCCAATCAAAATCCACATATCAATCTCCTTTCTAGTCCTTATGATCTCTTAAAAAGATGGAGACTTACGGACTTTCTATATATATGCTGTTCTGTTTATTTTCTTTTGAGGGTGTAAAAAAACCGCTCAACGAAAGTGCTGATGCGGATCTTTATACCGTTCCTTATGTTAACAGACATCAACTTTGACGCAAAGTAATTTTTGACCAACTTACCGAATCCGTAAAAGTTTAATCCTTTGCTAATTTTCTCGAAAGACTTTTCAGAGTTTTCTTCATAAAAAATACGCCTGCTTGAATCATCTTACAGGCGCTTATGTACTACATTCTATTTTCGGTAACTTCGACTTTGACTTTGCTTCCATCCGGTTCTACATCAAAAGTAATCTTCGCAAACTTATCGAGATCATTACTTAAAATGTCGCGTACGGAATCAAATACTACATCCTGACTCTTTTCAGTCGGTGTGTTGTATTCAATGGAAGTGACAATGTGCTTTTTACCTTCAATTCCGGTGAGTTCTTTTAAAATTGGATTCATATTCTTGCCTCTGTTCAAAGTTTACCTTAAAGCGATCTTCAAATCAATTTCACGGATATTTCCCTTATGTAAAATCGCATAAGCATTTCACCATCCGCAAAACAAATCGCTTACAATCCGCAGGACGATCAAAGTCTCATCCTTTACGGGGACCTCTATCTGTTTCCTTTTTTATAGTCCAGATACTCCTGATACTCTTTGCGCCATGCCGCTTTTTCCTCATCGCTGATTTTGCGGATCACTTTGCATGGGTTGCCGGCTGCGATCACATCCGGTTCAATATCTCTTGTGACTACAGATCCGCTGCCGATAATCGATCCTTTACCGATCGTCACACCGCCATTGATCACACAGCTGCCGCCGAGCCAGACATCATCTTCAATGACAATCGGCCTAGCCTTTTCCAGACCGGTTGCCCGAATGTCAGGATCGAACGGATGAACCGGTGTATAGAACGTACAGCGCGGACCGATCAGTACGCGGTCCCCGAACTGGATTCTCGCCTCATCGAGCAGCAGGCAGTCCATATTCATATGCACGTTTTCACCAAAGTGAATCTGTGGACCGAGATCGCAGTAGAAAGGCGGAGTGATCTGAGAACTTTTCGGGAATGATCCGAGCATGTCTTCAAGATACTCTCTTGCCGCATCACTTGTCGGACAGGCGTTAATTTTGAGCAGCAGATGGCGTGCTTTCATATACGAATCATCTTCGATCGCAAAACAGTCGTAAAGTAATCCGTTCTCACGGCGTAAGCGTTCCGGTTCGTTCATGGTGATCCTCCTTGAATCTTTTTTTCGTATTTCCTTACTCTCTATTATACAGAAACCTGATTTCTGGAAAAAAACTCATTTCCTGATTCCATTTAAAAAGCCCGGACGTGCCGGGCTAAAATTTCAAATTTTTCTGTTTATTCAACAACGTGAGTCCAGTTATACGGGTCTTCCAGTTTACCCCACTGAATGCCTGTTAATGTGTCATACAGTTTCTGAGTGAGTTCACCGGTCTTGAATCCGTTGATCTGTTCGGCATCGCCTTTGTAGTAAAGTTCACCGATTGGAGAAATTACAGCAGCTGTACCTGTTCCCCATGCTTCCTGCAAACGACCATCTTTAGCAGCAGCCATCAGATCATCGATCGCAAGGTGTTCTTCGTGGATGGTGTAACCCCAGTCTTTCAGAATATGGAGAATGGAATCACGGGTAACACCCGGTAATACTGTACCGTCAATCGGAGCGGTCCATACTTCGTTGTCGATCAGGAACATAACGTTCATACTTCCGACTTCTTCAACGTATTTCTTGTGTACGCCATCGAGCCAGAGAACCTGAGTGTAGCCTTTTTCTTCTGCTTTTTCCTGAGCTTTTAAGCTTCCGGCATAGTTACCACCGCATTTTGTGAAGCCGGTTCCGCCAGGTGCTGCACGGACGAAGTCATCTTCAACCCAGATTTTTACCGGTGCCATACCTTCAGGATAATAAGCACCAACCGGAGAGAGGATGATCATGAATTTATAGGAAACAGCCGGATGAACGCCGACTGCGCTTTCGGATGCGAACATAAATGGGCGGATATAGAGGGATTCGCCTTCATTGTATGGAACCCAGTCTTTTTCGACTTTAACGAGTTCATTGATTGCCTGTACAAAGAAATCTTCCGGAACCTGCGGCATGGACAGACGGTCGTTGGAGTTCGCAAAACGTTTTGCGTTCTTTTCCGGACGGAACAGCTGGATCTTGTTGTCCGCTGTACGATAAGCTTTCAGGCCTTCGAATGTTTCCTGCGCATAATGCAGAACCATTGTCGCCGGGTCGAGTTCGATTGGTCCGAACGGCACGATGCGGGCATCGTGAAAGCCGCCCTGGTCAGCATCCCAGTCGCACAGGAACATGTAATCTGTATAGTATTTACCAAATCCGAGAGGTCCCTGAGGTTTTTCTTTCAGGTCCTTTCTTGGTTCAAAACGAATATCCATAATTAACTCCTTTATATTTTTCTGTAATTCTTTTTTTCTGATTGGTCTAAACTTACACCGTTCAAAATACCGATGCAACAAAGGAGAGGCCAATTGGGCAGAGAGTGAATGAAAATTAATGAAAAAACGATACTTTTTAAGAAAGCATGAATTTTGTTTCATCTGTGAAGCAAAAAAAGGAAGTTCCCCATAACGGAACTTCCCTGTTCAACAATTCGTGAGAGAAATGACAGTTTCGGATATCCCTGTTTATGCCTGCTGACCAGTCGCTAGTTCAATCGGCTTGAGCCAGCTTTTGCGGTGATAATACCAGACAAAGAATGCCGAAGAGAGTGACCAGGTAAATGGATAGACCCAAGACGAACTCAATATTATGGAGCGGTGCAGTCAGATATAAGAACGAAACACGGATGACACACCAGCAGATCAACATGACGTTCATTGGCACTGCAGGCTTTCCTCCCCCGCGGCACACGGCACTGACCGCATGCGAGTAGGCAAGCAGAAAATAGAACAGACCATTATTGCGGGCGCGCCCTACACCAAAGGCGATAACATCCGGATTTGGATCAAATAAAGCAACCAGAGATGGCGCAAACAGATAGAAGATCAGACCGATTGCTTCCGCCATGAGCACGCAGCACCAGATGCCAAAGTGCGCCCCTTTCTGGGCACGTTCAAGTTCATGGGCACCGAGATTCTGTCCGACAAATGTCGAGATAGCCAGGTTGAAGGACATGATCGGCAGGAACGCAAAACCTTCCAGTTTGGAATAGGCACCGCAACCTGCCATTGCCAGCGCACCGAACTGGTTGATATTGGACTGAACCACAACATTCGCTAAAGAGATGATCGAGTTCTGAACGCCGGTCGGAATGCCATAACGGATCACTGCTTTTAATTCCGGACCGTAGAAGCGGATTTTCTTCAGTTCGAGACGATGGCTCCCATCCACACGGAACAGCGTCCAGAAACCGAGAACGGCGGATAAAGCCTGAGCGAGAACAGTCGCAATCGCCGCACCGGCGACACCCCAGTGGAAGACGGCAATAAATAATAAGTCGAGAACGACATTGAGAACCGAGGAGGCGATCAGGTAGTAGAGCGGATGACGGGAGTCACCGACTGCGCGCAGAATTCCCGAAAGCATATTGTAGAGAACCAGTCCTGCTATTCCGGTAAAGTAGATTTCAAAATATTCATTGCTTAAAGGCAGCACTTCTGCGGGTGTGTCCATCCAGACCAGAATCAGTGGAGAGAGCCACCGACCAAGAAAAGCCAGAACGACGGAAATCACCAGTCCTGCCGCCACGGTTGTATGGACAGTCCGTGAAAGCTTGTTATGCAGCCCGGCTCCGAAACACTGGGAGACCACAACGGAGGCACCCATTGACACTCCATTAAAGAATCCCACCAGCAACATGATCAGATTTCCTGAAGAAGCAACTGCCGCGAGAGCATGGTCCCCGAGAAAGTTGCCGACAATTAATGTATCGACGGTGTTGTACAGCTGCTGGAAAAGCTGCCCTAAAAAGATCGGAACCGCAAAGGCGATCATCTGTTTTCCGATTGAACCTTCAGTCATCAACGTGACATCTGCATCGTGAAGTTTCATGTTCCCATTCATCCTTTCTTTATTCTTATTTCCATATGAATTATTTTTCTTCTCTTCTATGCTTATACCGTATTTTTAATTGAAGACAAATTTTTCCTTGCGACAAAACCGAATTGGGAGATTATTGACCGGTTTTCAGCACGAAAAGGCATAATGTCCCCTGTTCCTTCATTTTTGCGATTAGCATCGGTATAGTCATTCAATATATGTCTTCTCTCTTACCCAGAGAGGGCCCGTAAAAGAGAATTGTTGTCATCAGGCAACAAAAAGAAGACATTTTGAATGAAGAATCCACTCTTTTTTTCGAATTTCACAAGACTGAATTTGGCCTGTGGTATACTTTTTCAGTGTTTTTTCAGGATTTACATTATTTTCAGAAAGGACCGATCTTATGAACCTGATTATTCCGACAAACTATGACCCTGTCTTAACGATCCGTGAGACCCAGCAAGCCATTAAATATATCCGCGATACCTTCCAGCATGAATTCGGCAAGGAAATGCATCTCGAACGTATTTCCGCTCCGTTATATGTCACGCAGGCTTCCGGTTTAAACGACAACCTCAACGGTACTGAAAAACCAGTCAGCTTTACGATGGCTGATTTAGGCGACCAGCAGATTGAAGTTGTTCACTCCCTTGCCAAATGGAAACGTAACGCCCTTGGCGAGTACGGCTTCCAGCCGGGCGAAGGCCTCTATACCAACATGAACGCCATCCGTAAAGATGAAGAACTCGATAATATCCATTCTTCCTATGTCGACCAGTGGGACTGGGAAAAAGTCATCACCAAAGAAGAAAGAAACGTGGACACCTTAAAAGCCCATGTTGAACAGATCTTCAAAATCATCAAGCATATGGAACACGAGGTTTGGTACAAATATCCGCAGGCTGTCAACAAGCTTCCCGAAGAAATCACATTCATTACTTCTCAGGAACTGCTCGATGAATACCCAAACTTAACTGCTAAAGAACGTGAAAATGCCGCATGCAAGAAATATGGCGCCATTTTTGTGATGCAAATCGGAGATCGTCTATCTAACGGCGAGAAGCACGACGGACGTGCTCCGGACTATGATGACTGGCAATTGAACGGTGATATTCTCTTCTGGTATGAACCTCTGCAGAGCGCTTTTGAAATTTCAAGTATGGGGATCCGTGTCGATGAAAAGCGTCTGCATGAGCAGCTCGCCAAAGAAAACGCGCTCGACCGCGAACAGCTGCCCTTTCACAAGAAGATTCTCAACTGTGAGCTGCCTTACACGATCGGCGGCGGTATCGGTCAGTCCCGCTTATGCATGTTGTTGCTGAAAAAAGCACATATCGGCGAAGTTCAGGCTTCTTTATGGCCAGAAGATGTCCGCATAGCTTGCAAGAAAGCTCGCATCCAGCTGTTATAATCTCCATCAGCAGAAAACATCAATATCAATATCAATAAAACAGAATCAGAAAGATTCAAATCCGCGTATGTCCCGAATCGACATACGCTTTTTTCAGTTCTTCCTTCTTGCAATCTATTCCCTATTGACCTCAAGCAATCGAGTAGGCAAGTAATTAGCTGACCTCTCACACCACCCTGCGTACGGA
>JBJEFF010000028.1:0-3531 GCA_051873775.1 Allobaculum sp.
GCTTATTAGGATACTATACGTATAGTGTAATCGACTAGGAAAGTTCTATTTAAGTCAGGTCGGACTTAAGCACCTACGAGAATAACTTCTTTTAATTCCGGGAATTCATCAAGAAGCAGTAAACGGATACCGGTCGAGAAGTCTTCGCCGGCCATCATGCATCCTGCACAGGCACCAAGGAAGGTAACGTAGGCGATTCCTTCTTCATCAATGCCAAGCAGCTGAACATCGCCGCCGTCATGCTGAATATATGGACGGATTTTTTCGATGATTTCATTGGCGCGGGCTTCCCATACGTCACGCTGAGGACGGGTTAACTGTTCGCCTTCAGCAAGGAAGTGAATCGCATTGTCCAAATCATCATCGAGCTTAATGGTTTTCCGTTCTGTTTCATTTACTGCTGATTCAGTATCTGGAGTTTCTTTGATCTCTGTCTGCTCTGTCATAGTTTAATCCTTTCAAAAGCCTTGGGCTTATAAGAAAATCGGTGCAAGTAAAAAAGGCAGAATCATTCCGATGATAAAACCACCGAGAACTTCGACTTTTTTATGACCGAGTACAGTTTTAAATTTCTGCGTATAAAGCGGGCTGTCGAGCTGAACGGTTCCGGACTCACGGATATCCTTAATCAGTTCCTGCATCAGCTCAATACTCTTACCAGTATAGTATCGGACGTGACAAGCGTCATACATGACTATACACGAAAAGACAGCGGTTACGGCAAATATTGTGGAATCAAATCCTTCCTGCATTCCGATTGTCATGGATAGTGCGGTAACAGTTGCGGAATGAGAGGAGGGAAAACCACCGGAAGTTGTTACGAGTTTAGGTTCCCATTTACCCGTCTGATAGTAGAAGAACGGGACTTTCAGTCCCTGAGCGACCATAAAGGCAAAAAAGGCTGTGATTACCGGATAAAGTGAGGATGGAAACATGATAACCCCTCCTTATAACTTCACAATTAATAGTTTAAAACAGTTCGCTCAAAAGTCATATTCTAATGAATTCCATGAATCGAATCGTTTAATTAGTGGCCAACGATTTGAATGCTATAATGTTAAAGAATGAACAGGAGGAAACATAATTTGATTAAACTTGATTTATCTCATGCAAAACTGAATGAGTCTCCAAGCGTATGGAAAGACAAAGTGGCAAGCATTGACACTGAACTCGTCGGCGGAACATGCAAAGGCAATGACTTCATTGGCTGGATGACATGGTATGAAGATTACGACAAGGAAGAATTTGCCCGTATTAAAGCTTGTGCTAAAAAGATTCAGGACAACTCTGATGTATTAGTTGTCTGCGGTATCGGCGGAAGTTACCTTGGCCCTCGCGCTGCAATCGAAATGGTGAACGGACTCTATCCGGCTGATCAGAAAGTAGAAGTCATCTACACAGGTAATACATTCTCTTCGAGCTATATTAACCAGGTCATGGAATATATCAAAGACAAGAGAGTCACTGTTAACGTTATTTCCAAATCCGGAACAACTACAGAAACTTCTATCGCTTTCCGTATCCTCAAACAGTTTATGGAAGAAAAATACGGCGAAGAAGCTAAAGACCGTATCGTTGCGACAACAGACCGTGCACGCGGAACTCTGAAATCTCTCGCAGACAAAGAAGGATACGAAACATTCGTGATCCCGGATAATATCGGCGGACGTTTCTCCGTTATCACTCCGGTAGGACTGCTCCCTATCGCTGTTGCCGGCGTATCCATCGATGAAATGATGAGAGGTCTTGCTGAAGGTATGAAAGAATACAGCAGTGCTGATGTAGACAAAAACCCTGCTTATCAGTACGCTGTTGCGCGCCGTATCCTGCAGAACCAGGGCTACGACGTTGAAATGTTCGTGGAATACGAACCAGCTATGCAGAAAGTCGCTGAATGGTGGAAACAGCTGTTCGGTGAATCCGAAGGTAAAGACGGATTAGGTATCCTGCCGGATTCCGCAGTATTCTCTACTGATCTGCACTCTTTAGGACAGTTCATCCAGGATGGTAAAAAAGTTCTGTTCGAAACCAACCTGTATGTCGATCAGCCACCAGTAGACATCACATTCCCGCATGATGATGAAAACCTCGACAACATGAACTACCTTGCCGGTAAGTCTGTTGACTGGGTTAACAAAATGGCTGCCAAAGGAACTCTTGATGCACATGAAATTACAGGCGGCGTACCGAACATCGTATTAACAATGCCAGGTATGACTGCTTATGACTTCGGCAACATGTGCGCATTCTTCTTCAAAGCTATCGCAATGACAACTCTGCTGAACGACTCCAACCCGTTCAACCAGCCAGGCGTTGAAGTTTATAAGAAGAACATGTTCAAACTCTTAGGTAAAGAATAATCATTTATCTTTCAGTTATGATCAGAACCGCAAAGGCGCTGATCAGAGGAATTAAATCAGTTTAATGAGCCTGTCTTTCTTACAGAAATGATGGAAAGACAGGCTTTTTGTGTGGGAAAGAAGAGGCAGCAGGCAAAAGATTTAAGGAAGAAATAGCAGAATGGCCAACGAAAAAATCCGGTCCCCGCATAAAGCAAGTACCGGATGAAAACTCATTCTGTTTTATTTAAAGCTAGAGTAAATCGGAGTGTTCTGCGCAAAGAAGCTTCTCTGGTTCGGAGAAACAAAGCTGAAAGCAACAGCCCGGTCCCCGCGGTGAGGTCCGGTGATTTTTGCAAGATCTTCGATGATCTTGACATCATGATCCGTAGAATCGATTGCAACAAACCAGCATACAGCACCGGTCTGCTCATCGACTTTTTCTTTTAAGTACATCTTCTTGATTTCCGGATGGTGGAATCCGCAGGAAATCAGAGCGGCTTCAAGATCCTGATTGTGTTCAAGCGGCTCACGCAGAGTATCGAGGTCGGCGGAGGATTCTTTTTTCTGGATCAGGTTATTCGGTGTACCCGGCGCAAAACTCAGCAGGAACTGAATACGGAAGGCGAGGTTAATGCCTTTCGGGTCAATGACAACCGCATCAAACTGGTCATTGACTGACTGCATTAAACGGGCAAAGTCGGACGGTTTCATCTTAACGGCATTCACATCCGGGTTGGTGACGAAATTTTTGAATTCATCGAGGGAAGTGAAGAAGGCAAGAAGTTTTTCATTGTTCTGGTTGTGAACCATCATCAAGGATAAAGTCTGCGGCTTATCTGCTTCCGGTTTGATATTGGACTTACTGCGGTGCACCGGAACGAAAAGATCGCTTTCCATAATGGCTTTGCCGGCATTGAGGAAAGATACTTTGTCTTTTTTATCGGCAAGTTCATGCAGGGCATCCATCAGTTTGGTGTTCTGTTTTTCAGAGACTTTTTCCTGAAGGATAACACGTCCGTACACATCAACCGCAACCATCGGCAGGACAACTTTGCCCTGTGCCGGATCAAGAACGATGCCATCTACAACTTTGGACAGCTGCTTGAGCATCGGAACTGCGTTTTCAAAAGGGATGACGGTATAGCCGACACGTTTGTCTTTAAAGAAAGCTTTCAGCTCTTCAAGACTG
>JBJEFF010000029.1:0-3505 GCA_051873775.1 Allobaculum sp.
ATTATCCCAAGGAGGACGGATACAAAATACACGTCGATTATTTGACGCTTACGATGATACGCTCCCAGAGTGGACTTGCACCACCTAGATGTATGCCTCGCCGGGCACACTAAAAACAGGAGAGAATCTGGCTTTTTCAGATTCTCTCCTGTTGGTTTTTGTTTTATCGTTTTTAATCTTTTGTCTTCAAACGAATTATTCTTCGTTAGAAAGATTTGTGCTTTCGCGGAAACGGGACAGGAACTGTTTAGTTCGTTCGTTCTTCGGATGATTGAATACTTCATCCGGAGTGCCCTGTTCAGCAATGACACCCTGATCCATGAAAATCACTCGGCTGGAAACGTCTTTCGCAAACTGCATTTCGTGTGTAACGACAATCATCGTTAATCCAGTTTTAGCTAAGCCCTTCATAACATCAAGAACTTCGCCGACCATTTCAGGGTCAAGAGCAGAAGTCGGTTCATCAAAGAGCAGGACTTCCGGATCCATGGATAATGCACGCGCAATCGCCACACGCTGTTTCTGACCACCAGATAACTTCGTAGCCGGTTTAGTCAGGAACTCAGACATGCCTACACGCTGCAGGTGATCTTTGGCGATCTTTTCTGCTTCATCTTTCGAACGTTTCAGTACTTTTCTCTGACCAAGAACACAGTTATCTAAAACGTTCTTATTCGCAAAGAGGTTAAAGTTCTGGAATACCATGCCCACTTTGGAACGATAGTCCGTCGGTTTTAAACCCGAGTTCAGAATATCCTGACCATGGAAGCTGATGACTCCGGAATCAGGAATTTCGAGTAAGTTAATACATCTCAGGAGTGTGGATTTACCGGAACCCGAAGAACCGATAATCGATACAACTTCACCCTTTTCAATAGAGAAGTCGATATCATGCAGAACTTCCTGACTGCCGAAACTTTTCTTTAAATGTTCAACTTGGATTACTGGCTGACTCATGCGGACATCTCCCGGAAGATCGGTTTCTTCGAATCTTCCTTATCCCCTAATACTCTGCGCTCGATAAAGTTCAGTAACCAAGTCGTCAGAGTAGTCAGGATCAGATACAGAATTGCGGTATCGAAATAGATTTCGACAAATCGCATGTTACTGCCTGCAATCGAACTCGACTGGAAGAACAGTTCTGTAACAGAAATAACGTTCATCATACAGGAGTCTTTCAGGTTAACAACCAGCTGGTTGCCGATTGCCGGGAAGGTATTCTTGATTGCCTGCGGGAAAATAACAAAGACCATCGCCTGGAAGTTGCTCATACCAATAGATTTACAAGCCTCAAGCTGACCCGGATCCACAGACTGAATACCGGATCTTAAGATCTCTGCCATATAAGCGCCAGTGTTGACCGAGATGATCACAAAACCGGCAGTGACCGGTCCCCAGTTAATGACCGGACGTAATAAATAATAGATAAAGCAAGCCTGAATCATCATTGGTGTACCACGGAAAACCCAGATATATAAGCCCGTGAGCCAGCGACCAAACTTCTTCAAGCCCTTCACAAATGGAGAATCCAGCGGATCGATCGGAATCGCACGGATTGCTCCGACAATCAGTCCGATCAGAAAGCCGAAGATAGTACCCACAATTGCGAATTCGATGGTTACTTTCATGCCGTACCAGAACATCGGCCAGTTTTTGGCCAGTGCACTCCAGGCGTAAGACCAGTCAATTCTCATAATTTATTTCACCTAATATTTTTCTTCAACCTTATATTTATATACAATTCAAAACTTATTCTGCAGTTGTCGGAGCATTGCTTACGGCATTCTGCATATACTCGTCACGAGTTTCCTGACTGATGGCATCAAGAGCAGCCTGGATATCCTTGAATTCCTGAGTGTCGCGGGTATCGTTTTTCAGACCGATGGAAACAGTAGTATCAACATCAAAACCTTTGCCCTCTTCGAAAGTGATGTAAGTCAGATCCGGGTTAGCTTCAGTAATACCCTTTGCGACAGGAAGTTCAGCAGTGATTGCTTCAGCTTCGCCAGTCTGTAAAGCAAGAATCAGTTCAGGATAAGCAGCTTTTGGAGTTACGTGATCAACGCCTTCGATCTGATCAATGATCGTATCGTAGTTCGTGTTTTTCTGACCAATGACTTTGTGACCAGCAAACTGCTGAATGTCAGTGAAAGAAGCAACTTCACTGTCTTTCGGAACAATCAGAACCATTTCAGAAGAATAGTAAGGAGTAGTGAAGTCCATACCCTCTTCACGTTCATCGTTTGCAGTCATACCAGCGATAACCGCATCGATTTCACCAGATTCAAGAGCAGGCTGCAGACCATCCCATACGATTTTCTTAACAACCAGTTTTTTACCCAGAGCATCAGCAAGATCCCGGGAAATCATAACGTCATAACCATCGCAGTAACCAGCACCACTACCCAGTTCAACAGCAGTGTCGCTAGGATCAGTCTGCTGCCAGTTGAAAGGCGCATAGTTACATTCCATACCTACTGTAAACGTATCAGCATCTGCAGTTGCGCTAGTGCTGGAAGCAGTAGAAGATCCATTAGAGCTAGAGCATCCTGCAAGAATCATCATTGCACATGCGGCAGCGGACCAAAGTTGTTTTTTCATATTTATATTCTCCTCTTCGTGGAAATAAAAAAACCGTGGTTGCCCCACAGTTCAAAAAGTTGTTTCAAGATAACACCTCTTCGACTGAAGGAGTCTACGCAATATTTTCACGTAGCCCAACATCCAGACCCACCAGTCTGAACATTTCGGCGGTGATTGCCTTTCTCCTGCTTCATCAAACGTCTTCTCCACAGGGTACTCATCTGCACCGCAGCCTCTATCTTTTCATTTCTCAATTAAATACATGCATACTAACAGCGACTAAGAACTCTGTCAACGCACTTTCCCGCCTTTTCGATTCAATCCGGCGCAATGCCATCTTTTTGAACGGTTTCAAGAAATTATTGACACTTCAAGTCACATTCACAACCGTGTTTAACCCCCTAAATAACCAGTTAGTTAAACAAACAGATCAGTAGCGATCCAGAGAACAATCATCAGCAAACCCATAAACATCCATATTCAGACACCGTCCAGATTCAAATGACTATTCAAATCCAGCTGGAATCACCTTTTTTATTCCAAATCTTAATTTTCCTATTTTTTTCGATTGAATCGATTTCATCGATTCAATCGCTAATGAAATACTGTCCTTTCCGACCTTTCATCCCTCTCAACTCTTTCTCTCCGCTTTCTTCAACTGTTTTTCAGTTATTCCCAATCAATCTCTCGATCAATATTATTATCCCTTCAGTAATTCAAGATTTCACTGGGTTCTTCCCTGCTCCATAATCTCAAAAAATTCAACAATTAATCAAAACTCAGCTGTAAAACCGGACCTTATTGTGATTTTTAATCTTATTAGATTTAATCTATTCGTCATCCTCTTCCTTAAGTTCGCTGTTTCGCTTGTTGTTCTGTTGCTGCCTTTTTTCTCTTCTTTGTTCTGTTCCTGTCTGGTTTG